>NZ_JAUBTS010000029.1:0-80366 GCF_036705105.1 Microcoleus sp. B9-D4 | reverse complement strand
TCATCGTAGACACCGCCGTTGACTCCTGTTAAACCGCGAACGATGGTGTCGGTAATGGTGACGTTTTCGGCTGTGCTTGGGCCGTTGTTGACTGTGGAAATTGTGTAAGTAACTCTTTGACCCGGTGCTGCTGCCGTATCCCCGATTTTGGTGGTAACTAGGTCGGCAAGAGGTGTGAGAGTTGTGGTGACTGTAGCTTCGTTGTTGGCGGGAGTGGGGTCAGTCGTAGGTGAGGTACTTCTGGCGGTGTTGGTGACGCTGCCGGATGCAGGTGCGATGAAGCTGACTGTGTTGGTGACGGTGACACCGCTGGCTAAGCTGCCTGCGGCGAAGGTGACTATACCTGTATTGTCATCGTAGACACCGCCGTTGACTCCTGTTAAACCGCGAACGATGGTGTCGGTAATGGTGACGTTTTCGGCTGTGCTTGGGCCGTTGTTGACTGTGGAAATTGTGTAAGTAACTCTTTGACCCGGTGCTGCTGCCGTATCCCCGATTTTGGTGGTAACTAGGTCGGCAAGAGCAGCAACAATTGTAGTTGAGACTTGAGAGATGGGTTGGGAACTATTGTTGTTCTCAGGTTTGTCGTCGTAAGTGCTGGATGTGCTATAGGCAGTGTTAGTTAAGGGAGCTGTGACTGTTGGGGAAACTCTTGCGGTGATGGTGCGGGTTTGGCTAGCACCGTTAGCCAGAGTCGGAATCACCGGCCAGATGACCGTCCTCGTTACGGGATTGTATGTGGCGAGGTCGGAGGCGCTGACGAAACTTAAGCCCTCTGGGAGCGGATCTTGAATCAGGACGCTTTCGGCGCTGTTTGGCCCATTATTTGTGGAGGTAATCGTATAGGTAATGGTGCTATTGGGTATGGCATAGATTGGGCCTTTTTTAACAATAGAAACGTCGGCTACGAGTGTAGGTGGATTTATACTTTGAACGATGACATTGTTAACTTCGTGAATGTTTGTACTGTCGCCTGTCGAAGCAGCAAAGCCAAATTTAAAAGTACGTGGCACTGCTCCGTTTAGGGCTTCCAAATTTGGTATGTCGATCAGTGTTTCGCCCGCATCGCTAAAGTCGCCGTCCTTGTTCAAGTCGAAGGCAACTGTAAGACGATGGTTAGGTGTTGTTGAAGTCGTCGGGAATAATGTAATTTGAACGCTTCTTTTAGCCTCACTGCGAATGGATGTAGTTGTGTTATCTGTTTTATTATCTATCCCACCGGGAACGACAGCGTGAGTTAAAAAATTATAAGATGTGCTTTCGCTGCCTCTAAGTGCTACTGAATCCTCTTTGTAGTTGACGCGGGGGTCATTAGAGCCATTTACTGGTCCCGCTGAACCTACTTTTCCCCCTGAAGTAGTGGAAAAAAAGCCAAACTCATCTAATCCGACACCTAAATAACCTCCTACAATACCCGGTGAATTTGAATTAGTATTTTGAGCATAGCCGAGAGAGCCACCATACCCTCCCGCTTGTGTTGGCGTAGCTGTTCCGTCAATGAGGAAAAAACTTGTGCCATCCGCACCAACTTGTGGACCGAATAACTGATTAGACGTATTCACTCTCTGACGAGATCCCGGACTTATGCTATAAGAAAAGAAATCAAAGGTAATTCTCAGACCCTCAGTGGCTGAGATGGGGTTGTTGTAGATTACAAAAGCGGCTTGCCTCGTCACGTTTGATGTTAATCTCAAAGCACCTGTTCCGAGTGGATCGCCAATCCCTAAAGCGGGAATAACGCCGCTGGGATTGGCAGCACCTGCGGTTAAGCCTGGGTTAGGTGTAAGGGTGTTGCCAACTCCATATATCCAAGGCCCGATCGCTGTTGAATTTCTAAATTCTTCAGCCGCTAAGGTTTCCAGGACTGATGTGTAGCCTTCTAGGACTTCTTTTTCAAAGGCTATTTCGGTATTTATTTTTCCTGTAGTAATTTCTAATTCCCAGTCGCCGCCTAATGCTGCACTCCCTGTTAGGTTGTTGGAAGCTGCAACATTTGCTCCTGTTATTTGGCTGAGTTTTTGTATGAATTTTAGACCAGATTCCCCTGCGCCTGTGTTGCAACTTAACAGCAGAATACTACCTGTTTCTTTGAGAGCTTTACCCCACTGCTGCAATTGGCTGGAATAGGTTTCTATATTGTGAATATTGAGTTCTGCCCGGCCGATTTGTACTGACGCTGATGCGCCGTGAGCAACTATTTGAATGCTGTTGAGGCTGTGCCGCGAGGCGGCAATTTCGGTGATTTGTTCGATTCCATCCCGGGTTCTATCGAGCAAGATTACTTCTGTATCGCGTTTCACTCCCCTGAGAAACTCTTGGTAGTTTTCTACTTTTGAATCCACAATCGCTAGATTTTTTAGGCTAGCCGTCTCTGCTTTATGGCTAGCTTGTCTCAAGATTTTAGTCTCCATATTGGTAGATTTCCGTGTTTGTGTAGATGACAAATTTGACAGCTTTGGGATGGTTTTCATTTTTGGTGAATTTGGTTGCTAAATCTAAGCTACCCCTTTTCATAGAGGACGATAAACTTTCACATATAAAGTTTGAAAAATTATTTTTTTATGACACATAATAGTTACCTAGATTTGTTATTTGTGATGTTAGTCAATCATTAGACAGGAATTACTGCGATCGCCCTTGGATGTCCAGATGCGACAGATCGCAGCCAATCATAACATGAATAAGGGGTCACAGCCTTTATATTAGCCAAAACCCTCTATTTTTGGGAAAAATGATATCAGGTCTAACGTTAGTTATATGCTAAATTACTTACCCTTGGGTCAGAACAAGGGGTCAGACCCCTCACGCCGCTGTTCTGAGTCTGGTGACATCGAGGCTGGCTCAGACAGCTTGAACCGTAAATATACTGAAAATATTAATTTCCTAAAAATTGGCAGATTTGGACTTTGAGGTACGATCGCTCTTAAAAGTTGAGAGTACCGCATTTCTAGAGATTTATACTTATACTAATTTGGCGTGCAGTAAACTCACAGCCATGTAATAATAGCAACTCAATGCTACAAAAGTTAACAAAAACACTTGACAAATTATATATGTTAATATCAGGATTGCGGTGACAAAAAAGAACGATCGCCCTTCCATTAAAAAAGAACGATCGCCCTTTACACTCTCTTTATATCTAAATCATCAAACTGCGTCGATCGCACCCTCTAACGCCACTTGCTAAGCGTCAATATCAAGTTCCCGCACTAAAAAAGCCCATTCATCTGCCAATTCTTCAATGACTTTCGCAGTGGGTTTGCCGGCACCGTGTCCCGCTTTAGTTTCAATGCGAATTAACACGGGTTTTTCTCCCGCGTGGGTTTCTTGCAAGGCAGAAGCAAACTTGAAACTGTGGGCCGGAACTACTCGATCGTCGTGATCGGCAGTTGTAATCATTGTCGCCGGATAAGCGGTTCCCGGTTTGAGATTGTGCAACGGAGAATAGCCGTGAATTGTGGGAAATTCTTCGGGATTTTCCGGCGAACCGTATTCAGAAGTCCAAGCCCAACCAATGGTAAACTTGTGGAAGCGCAACATATCCATAACGCCGACTGCGGGCAATGCTGCACCGAACAATTCCGGCCGCTGAGTCATGCAAGCCCCTACTAATAAACCACCATTGCTACCGCCTGCGATCGCCAATTTTGCCGGTTTGGTGTATTTGTTTTCGATCAACCATTCAGCGCCAGCTATAAAGTCATCAAACACGTTTTGCTTGTTCAACTTTTTGCCTGCTTCGTGCCATGATTCGCCGTACTCGCCGCCTCCCCGCAAACAGGCGATCGCATAAACTCCACCCATCTCTAACCACACTATCCTGCTAACAGAAAAACTCGGAGTTAGCGAGATGCCAAAACCACCGTATCCGTAAAGGTAGGTGGGGTTATTGCCATCCAACTGCAAGCCTTTCTTGTGGGTGATAAACATGGGTACTTGCGTACCGTCTTTGCTAGGGTAAAATACTTGTTTTGTCTCGTAATCGTCGGGATTAAAATCGACCTTTGGCTGCCGATAAATCGTACTTTCATCTGTCACCAGATTATAGCGATAAATGGTGTTGGGCGCAGTGAAACTGGTGTAAGCATAAAAGGTTTCGGTGTCGTGCCGCTTGCCGCCGAATCCTCCCGCCGAACCGATTCCGGGCAAGGCAACTTCTCGCACGAAAGAGCCATCTAAGTTGAAAATTTTAATCTGGGTGTACGCGTCTTTCAAGTAGGAAGCGACAAATTGATTGTTCAGGAGGCCGATGCCTTCGAGAGTTTCTGCTGCTTCGGGGATAATTTCTGTGAACCCCCCCTCTCTGGGCGACGGGGGAGTTTCATCACAAGCGAGGGATGAGGGAGGTGGGTTGCTGGTGTCGATCGCAATTACGCGGCCCAGCGGTGCATTCAAGTTTGTTTGAAACCAGAAAAGAGATCCCTCATTGTCGATGAAACTGTACTCAGCCTCGAATTCGCTAATCAGTTCTACAACGGTTGATTCCGGTGCAGTTAAATCCTTGTAGAAAATCAAGTTTTTGGTTTCAGTTCCCTGCCAAACTGAGATAATCAAGTATTTGCCATCTTCGGTGACGCCGCCGCTAAATCCCCACTCTTTTTGGTCGGGTCGCTCGTAGATTAATACGTCTTCAGATTGGGGCGTGCCGATTTGGTGGTAAAACAGTTTTTGGTAATAGTTAACTTCTTCGTGCTTGCTTTTTTCGTTAGGTTCGTCGTAGCGGCTATAAAAAAAGCCTTTACCGTCGTGAGTCCAGGATGCTCCTGAGAATTTAATCCACTTTAAATGGTCTGATAAATCTTCGCCGGTTGCCACCTCACGGACTTTCCATTCCTGCCAGTCGGAACCGGAGTTTGACAAGCCGTAGGCCATGTATTTGCCGTCTTCGCTGATAGCTATTCCACCCAGAGCAACGGTTCCATCTTCTGAGAGAGTGTTGGGGTCAATTAATACTTTGGCTTCGCTATCGAGGGATGTTAAAGTGTAGAGTACGGATTGATTTTGCAGGCCATCATTCTTGTAGTAGAAATAGCGAGATCCTTCTTTGAAAGGTATGCCGTATTTCTCGTAATCCCAAAGTTGAGTCAGGCGCTGTTTGATTTTTTCCCGCGCCGGAATTTCGTTGAGGTAGGCAAAAGTGACTGCGTTTTGGGCTTCCACCCAAGCTTGGGTTTCCTCAGAGTCTGGATTTTCCAGCCATCTGTAGGGGTCGGATACTTTGACGCCGTGGTAGTCGTCTGTTTGGTCGATTTTGCGGGTTGTGGGGTAGGTGAAAGGTCGATCGAATTGGGTCATGATTTTTTACTACTCTCGGTAACTTTTTCCAGTTTACCCTTTCGCGGCAGTGACAGGGGAGAGTCGCTCAATTTGGGATTTGAGATTTTATCCTAAATCTGGGTTAAATAAGTAACCCCACCTCAAAAAACCGAATACTTTGATACCTGAATTTTTTAAAACATTGGGTGTATAACATAGAAGATATCGCCAATAAATACTATTTTAAAATGAGATATAATTAATTTAGTTTTTTTCGGATAAAGTGCTTCCCAAGAATGACTAAATTTCCCCATGACCAGTTTGCAAAAGAATACCTAAGAGAGTTGTTGTCACCTCTAGGAGAAGTAGAAACAAGTAAAGATGTTTCTGCTCAAGTTCGAGAAATTGATATCTGGTTTAAACCCACTTCTGTATCGCCTGAATACGTAGATAATTTAGGTTTATTAGGTCAAATGACTGCGACGGTGGCTGCGATCGAACCATTTCGCAATGCCGTCAATACAGAGGATATTTTCAGTTGTGTTGTCAAACTTTTAAATACTAGGGCAGAATTACTGCGCCGAGCTAATCGAGAAGAGCAACGTTTAGAATCTCAGCAATTACCCCGGTTGTGGATTCTGACTCCCACTGCTTCGGAGGCTTTGTTAAGCAGCTTTAATTTTATGATTCCAGAAGAGTCAGAAGGTTGGGGGAGGGGGGTTTATTTTCTATCGGAAGTTTGGCGAGTAGGATTGATAGCTATTCACCAGCTACCGAATGTTCCAGAAACGATGTGGTTGCGGATTTTAGGTAAGGGTAAAGTACAGCAAGGGGCGATCGCGGAATTAACAAGATTGCCGGTTGATAGTCCCTTACGAGCTAGTACGCTAGAATTATTGTACAACCTGCAAGCGAATCTGCAAGTAAATTTAGCAGCTAGTACCCCAGGAAATCAGGAAGATAAGGAGTTAGTTATGGCACTCGTACCTCTGTTACAACAAAAAATAGATCAGGCCACACAACAAGGAAGAGAAGAAGGAAGAGAAGAAGGAAGAGAAGAAGGAAGAGAAGAAGGAAGAGAAGAAGGAAGAGAAGAAGCACAGCGGTTGATTTTGCAGAACTTTCTGCAAGTCAGATTTGGGGAGTTAGACGCTAAGACAATTGCCTTTTTTTCCTCTGTCTCGGCTTTACCTGTTGGTGAATTCACTATGTTGTTAGTGCAATTATCCACATTGCCCATCGCCCAAGCAGATAGACAACAAGTACAAACTTTAATCGCCGAAAATGTCTTGAGAAAGCGCTTTGGTCAATTAGAAGTAAACATTGTCAATCTCATCCCAAATTTGCTCGCATTGTCTGCCGAAAATTTATCGCTATTGCTGTCACAACTCCCGGATTTGTCAATAGAAGAACTAATTGCTAGATTAGAAAACTCTTCCGTTTGAGTAAAAAAAGAGCGATTAAGCTCGATGAAGTTCTTGTGGAAAGTAGGGGTTGGGCGTCCCGCCCGCCAGAAAACACAATTTAGATGCGGGACAACTTATAACTAATCCAACTCCCTCCTTCCTTCCAAAGCACGAGCCAATGTAACTTCATCGGCATATTCCAAATCTCCCCCCATCGGCAAACCAAAAGCTATGCGCGTCACTAGCGTAAAAGGTTTTAATAAGTGACCGATATAAAGAGTAGTAGTTTCGCCTTCCACGCTGGGACTAATAGCAATAATTACTTCCTTAACCTTTTGCTGGCTGACGCGCCGCACTAACGGTTGAATGTTCAATTGTTCCGGGCCAATTCCATCCATCGGCGAGATAACCCCGCCAACAACGTGATATTTACCCATGTATTCCCGCGTTTTTTCTAAAGCGATTACGTCGCGGGATTCTGACACTACACAAATGGTATGAGTGTCGCGGTTGGTATTGCGGCAAATTTCGCAAACAGGGTCAGCAGATAAGTGAAAGCATACTTGACAGAAACCTACTTGCTGTTTGGCATCAATCAAAGATTTAGCTAGAGCTTGCACTTCTTCTTCCGGGCGCTTCAAAATATGTAAAGCGAGCCGCTGGGCTGTTTTTGGACCGACTCCGGGCAAGCGCTGCAATTGTTCGATTAAACGAGCTAAAGGTCGAGTGTACATTAAAAATTGGCGGTAATTGGTAATATCATTTCTGGTTGATTCGCGACAAGATAATTTGTGCGATGTAGGGGCGGGTTTTACCAACCATCTATGTTTAAAACTAAGTATATCATAAACCCGTCCCGCCCGTACACTGAGGAATATTGACTAATTTACCCTCCACTAATTTTAGCTTTGTAGCCTAACTTTGTGATAATTTCCAGCAGTTTTTGCTTGTGTTCGCCTTGAATTTCGATTTCATTATCTTTGACTGTGCCGCCAGTACCGCATTGAGCTTTTAGCTGCTTGGCTAAAGTTGCTAATGCTTCGGGTTTTTCCTGAAAGCCGCTGATGACTGTAACTGTTTTGCCGCCGCGTCCTTTTCGGGATGCTTCGATTTTGAGATTTTGTTGATTGGGGGGAACTTCGGCAACTCCCCGTTGGAGGGCGGCGGAGTTGTCAACGTTGCCAAACTCGGAGTAAACTATTCGTTTGCCCTCGGTTGTTTTGCTGTCAGAATCTTTGCGTTTGGATGCTGCCATAGGTTAAGATGCTTGAACTTTTTTTACTGGTATTTCTAGTTTTAGCGGATTGGGGTATGGTTGCGATCGCTCGGAATGCCATCTATCTTCTACTTATTGTATTAGCCCGTCAATCGATTTTAGATTTCAGATTTTAGATTTTAGATTAAAGAATTGAAGGATTGACCCCACGGATAGATTCGGGGGGCAAGTTTCTCGGATACAGGTTTTTTATTTCTGGACGGATGAATCAGGGGGCTTGTATCCTGGATGCTTTCGGTCAAGGGTTCAAGGAATTATAATGAAATTTGTTCGATCGCCTCAAGTCCACAACCGATTTGGTACGATCGACTTTGGTACGATCGACATCAAGCCTCTAGCTTACCCGCGAATCTAAAAAATCTAAAATCTAAAATCTAAAATCAAATGACTGTCACCCCCCTACCTCTCACCACCGAAACCAGCGCCCAACGCCCCGACTCCCTCGGCAGATTCGGCAAATTCGGCGGCAAATACGTCCCCGAAACCCTGATGCCCGCTTTATTTGAACTAGAAGCCGCTTTCCACAAATACCGCAGCGAACCGGAATTTCAACAGCAACTCCAACAATTGCTCAAAGATTATGTCGGCCGCCCCAGCCCTTTGTATTTCGCCGAACGCCTCACCGAACACTACGCTAAAGCAGACGGAACTGGCCCGCAAATTTACCTCAAACGCGAAGATTTAAACCACACTGGAGCTCATAAAATCAACAACGCTTTAGCTCAAGCATTGCTGGCAAAACGCATGGGCAAAAAGCGGGTAATTGCTGAAACTGGTGCCGGTCAACACGGCGTTGCTACTGCTACAGTTTGCGCTCGTTTCGGTATAGAATGCGTTGTCTACATGGGCGTTCACGACATGGAAAGACAGGCTTTAAATGTGTTTAGAATGCGCTTGATGGGTGCCGAAGTGCGGCCGGTGGCGGCGGGTACGGGAACGCTGAAAGATGCGACTTCCGAAGCGATTCGCGACTGGGTGACAAATGTCGAAACAACTCATTACATTCTCGGTTCCGTAGCGGGCCCGCATCCTTACCCGATGATGGTACGCGATTTCCATGCGGTAATCGGTGAAGAAACGCGGGCTCAGTGTCAGGAAAAGTGGGGTGGTTTGCCGGATATTTTATTAGCTTGCGTCGGCGGCGGTTCTAATGCAATGGGTCTTTTCCACGAGTTTGTCGGGGAAGAAACTGTCAGATTGATCGGTATTGAAGCGGCGGGCGAAGGTGTGGAGACGGAAAAACACGCTGCTACTTTGACTAAAGGAAGTGTGGGAGTTCTGCACGGGGCAATGAGTTATTTGCTGCAAGATAATGAAGGTCAAGTGATTGAGCCGCATTCGATTAGTGCGGGTTTGGATTATCCGGGCGTGGGGCCGGAACACAGTTATTTGAAGGATGCGGGCAGGGCTGAATATTATAGCGTAACTGATGCAGAAGCGCTGGAAGCATTTCAGCGACTTTCGCAGTTGGAGGGGATTATTCCGGCTTTGGAAACTTCTCACGCGATCGCCTATTTAGAGACTCTGTGCCCTTCGCTAACAGGCAATCCGCGCATTGTGCTTAATTGTTCGGGACGCGGCGACAAAGATGTGAACACTGTGGCGAAGGTTCTGAATATCTAGGTTAGCGGAATGTGGGGCGATCGCTCTGTAGGAATCGGTAACAATTAATTGGTGTCAACTTAAGACTAAAATCCTTTGTATCTCTCGTTTGTATCGAAGTCTAGATCCCCCCTAGCCCCCCTTAATAAGGGGGGAACTGGAAGCGATCTTTCGTCCCCCTTATTAAGGGGGAGTAGGGGGTATGCGAGGGGGATATAGAGGCTTATCCTCAGACGGTATACTCATACTACTTTTGGCATTAAGTTGACACTAATGGTAACAATTAACTTTATTTCTCGTTTGATTTCATGTCCAAAGGTTTGATTTCGATTTGCTTGGGATTGTTGACAATCCTGCCAAAGTGTGACACCTCCATTCCTACGCGATCGCTGCCACCAACTCCCATGAATACTAATGTTGCTTCGAGTGCTATTACTGACTTAGAAAAAGCGGTTAACCAACAGATAAATCAATACCGAGCATCTAAAAAGTTGCCGCCGCTGACTATCGATCAGCGAATCACTCAGATAGCAAGAATTCACAGCGAAAATATGGCTAACGGTAAAGTACGTTTCAGCCACGATGGATTTGAGGGGCGGGCGAAAGCAATTACGATTCCTTATCAAAGTGTAGCTGAAAATCTTGCTTATAATTTTGGCTACAGCGACCCGGTACGCAATGCTGTTGAGGGTTGGATTAAAAGTGACGGCCACCGTAAGAATATGGAGGGTCAGTTTAATGTGACCGGTATTGGGGTTGCGAAAAATGCCAAAGGGGAGTATTATTTTACTCAGCTTTTTGTCCGCAGTCGGTAAGCGGAAGGAAGGCACGACACGGATTCGGACACGGATACACGGATTAATTATCGAGTGTGACGTAGATGCTGAAGTTAGAAGGAAGAGGGAAGAGGGAAGAAGGCAGTCAACAGTCAACAGTCAACAGTCAACAGTCAACAGTCAACAGTCAACAGTCAACAGTCAAAAATTACTAATAATGGAATTTGCAGATTTTCAAGTGTGCGATGGTGATATTCCCGATTCTCTCTTATCTTATTATTTGACAGCAGAGGCGATCGCCGTTGATACGGAAACAATGGGTTTGATGCCGTGGCGCGATCGCTTGTGTTTGGTGCAGTTGTGCAATCCCGAAGGTAAAGTTGCAGTGGTGCGGATTGCCAAAGGCCAGACTGCGGCCCCGAATTTAAAGAAGTTAATGGAAGCCGAAAATATTGAGAAAGTATTTCATTTTGCGCGCTTTGATATGGCAACAATGCGTTACAATTTAAGTATTGACATTGCACCAGTTTTCTGCACCAAGCTAGCTAGTAAAATTGCTAGAACTTATACCAACAAACACGGATTGAAAGAATTAATTCTAGAACTCGAAAAGGTAGAATTAAATAAAACATCTCAAAGTTCCGACTGGGGAAATGCCACTAATCTTTCTGACGACCAACTAAATTATGCTGCTAATGATGTCCGCTATTTGCTGAACGCTAAACAAAAGTTGACTGCTATGTTGCAGCGAGAAGAACGCTGGGAAATTGCACAGCAATGTTTTCAGTGTTTGCCCGTTTTTGTGAGTTTGGATTTATTGCAGTACAAGGATGTTTTCGAGCACGGCTAATACCCTTTTAGATTTGAGATTTTAGATTTTAGATTGGGAATGAATGATGACTACCAGGGTTTAGATCACGGGCATACAATTGCATTCTTTTTTTGAAATTGTATAATATTGTGTCATATTATGTCCGATCGATTGACCATAATATCCCGGCCGGGCGGGTTTTTGAGATTGTCAATTATTGGCAGATATTATTGGTGAACCCGCCCCTACCTGATTTCGGGCGAAGCGAAGCGGAGGGAATCGACCGGACTAGATATCACCTCGCACAATTGCAATCAAATTGGTTTGTAATGAAGACTTGAGTTATGATAAAACTCGCTTGGACTTGAGTCCTCACTACAAACGTAATTATTATTATTTGACCAGACTTGATGTGATATCAAATCCGGTAGCATCGGAATTATTCCTCTCTGTATTCTCTCCCTCTGCGTTCTCTGCGCCCTCTGCGGTTAAATCATTCCGATACAACCGGAAACGATATGAGTTAAAAAAAAATTCAAAACAGTGATCTATTGCTGATTATGGCTAATCGGGATTGTGTTCGTGCAGTAAAGCTTCAATTTGGTCGTCAACATTTCTAATCACCTGTTCCAAAGCGGGCAACCCCTCTAAAGGCCCAGGAGAAAGCCGAGTTCGATCGCGAATTTGATTCACTTTCCGCTGCAATTCTTCGGCCAGCCGCAGCGCGTCGCGACTCAAAGTAGACAACTGCTGCTGCTGGTAAAACCTCAAAGCTGCCCCCCGCAAAACTTGCAGGGTGGCTTCTTCCTTGCCACCCACCGTCATTACCCGCAAGCGCAACAGCAAATGAGTGTTTTGGTATATGCGCTCAACTTCGACTTGTTTGGCTTGTTCCACCGGGCCAACAGGCATATCCGTCAGCCGTTTCAACTCATCGATGACCTCTTGGAAAAGCACGATATCGATACCTTCGAGCATCGATTTCAAAACACCATCTTGACTCCAAAGAATGCGACCTTGGGACTGGTGCCGCTCAAAAAACAGGCGGCCGATACCCTCTCGCAGCACTCTACCGAGCAATTCTTGCAGCAGTTGGGGCGCGGGCAAAGTTGCCAAAACTTCCACTCGGCTTGACAAGTGCAAGGCCTCGACATTCAACACCGATAGCTGTGTCGGTGTCGGGGGAACCTCAGCGCTAGCAGGTTTAAACCGCTCAGGAGCGGGCCTTGAGGGTTCTGGCACAGACAGCAGCGTTGCTGCATTGGGGCCTGAAGTTGCTGATGGGGGATTTTTGGGTTTTGGGGCTGCGGCGGTTTCTGTCTGGCTGGGTTCTCGGAGCTGGTTCCCGTGCAGCAAGTAAGCTGAGAGCATCGAGCGCTGAGTTTCCGAGGCAATTGGCTCTGTTGTGACTGAGCAATTCATGTAAGCTAAAATCCGCTGCACGTAGTCCAAGGCGGAGTCATCTTGGGCATCGACTACGCCCAATTTAAATAGATTACCTTCTAGAGATAAAGGCAAAACTTGATAATAAAGGCAAGCTTCAAAGGGGACAACTGTATCGATTAGGTGAAATATTCGATCGGAGTCCATTGTAGCTGCCGAGTCTGTTGAAGATGTATGTACCATTAGCTGCTTTGTAGTTGGAAGCGCGATCGAGCGCGACGCACCAACCTGATGCGATAAAATTAAACCCTGCAACTTCCCTGACGGAGGAATTGGCATAACAACCGGAAGCTTTTATTAAAGAAAAATCCTTAGTCCCAGAATTTTCTCCCTTCTGTATTGCAGCCTTAAATTCTACCAAAAGATTGAGAACTAGATGATGACTAGCGCAGTCTAGACCCACTATCATCGATCGCCCTAGACAGATTCCCGTGGCTAGCAACAATAGAATTATGTCAGGAATACGCAAGTATTACAGATGCACCACAACCGATGATTTACGGGCAACCGCTGAATTTAGGATTGGGTGAAATACCCAAACTAAACGGAATACCGTTATAGTTCGGGCTTCGTGTATCGTTTGCCGTTGCGGGCGTTGGGTATACCCATTTCTGGGTATTCGTCACCCAAGACGATCCGAGTCTGACACAGCATAAGAAAGGCTTTTTACGGCCTTTATCCCTTCGTAGGGAATCCACGCAGAAGCCCTGTTTCCCAAGGCAAAAAACTATTTTCGTACAACAAACTTGGATTGTATTTTATGGTGGGACGTACCTTACCAACCAGCGGTCTGCTCTTTCCCCTTTTCTCTCGCAGTTGTCCGAGGCCAAGCATTTTACTGCTACTGTAGCCTGTTGTTTGCAGTCGAGTGGGTGGGTCGCAACCACTTATATCTTAGACTTTTGAGGAAATTGTCGCTCTTTTTTCATAGACCTTGCGAAAGCTTATATCCCAACGCCCAATTGAGTACAATTACAGCGTGGGGCTTACGCCAATTGAGTTAAAAAATCCTGAAAAGTCGATCGTGCTGCTAGTATCTTAGCCCAGAGAGCTGGCTGCGATCGTCTCCGATCGCGATCGTCACTGCAGCGCTACAATATCCTGATCGCTCTAACCTGATTTGATACAAGGGGCGATCGCGCGGTTTTCCACGGGGAAACTCGCAGAACTCTGTGGCTGTGAGGGAATTGATTTGTAGCGCGGATTCTGAAAAATGCTACCGCCAATTAACAATTAGCAATTGCCCGCCACCCAACCAATCTACTCGTTGCGGAGCGATTGAGCTGCTAAATAGAGTTTGCTCCACTCGCCGATGACTTGATTGGTTTTCAGCTTTAATTCAGAGGCGATCATCTCTACACTTTTCCCTGCTTTCAGCGATTCGAGCAACTGCCGCTGAACCGGCGTGAGGTCTTGTAAATATTGCTGCCACTGACCGGGAGTCAAGCCCAAACTGTGTTCTTTGAGCGAAGTTTCCAGCCAGTTGGCGACTAATTCCGGTGCTTGTTTGACCGCAAAAACCCGAATCGCGTGATAACTGACTTTTTCTCGCAAGCGGTAAATTTGCTTGATCGGAACCTTCAACTCCTCGGCAATTGCCTCTTGGGAACGACCTTGCAGGTAAAGCTGCAGCCACCGAGAAGCCAGCGGATCGACTTCAGCGGCCAAGTAATTCTCAAATTCTTGTTGGACAATCTGCCGCTGAGTTTGCTGCTCTTCCCAAGCTTGATTTTCTCGATACTCGGACATCGCCTGTTCGTCTAACAGGCTGAGCGGTTCGTCTGTCTCGTCGGGTAGAACCTGTTCCGACACCAGCCGCACCCAGTCTCCCGCAGGCACTTGCGTCAACCCGCCGCGCTGGGCACGCCGCAGGTAGTTGACAAAACGGTACACCAGCAGCGGCTGGTTGCGGATCGGCCGCAAGCAGTATTCTTCTGTACTCGCTAGCAGCAAAGCATTTCGCAGGCGTCTGTCTGAGGTGCATTCGGCAATCCAGGCGACTTGCTGCTGCAGGTAGCGATCGGAATTGAGCATTTCCTGAATCACTTCTTGCAGTACCTCCACCGCACTCCGCTGTCTGTCGCGACTCAGGGAAACCCACGCTTGGATTTTTTGCCGGAGTACAACCAAACCGCCGAGCCGCCCGATCAAGTTGCGGTAAGCTTTTTCTGGCGGTACTCCCAGATACCGAGAAATCAAAATTCGATATAAAAAGTCGATCGCGCCGGAGGCGACAGACAATTGAGTTGGGCTAAGAGTGTCAAATCTTTCGGGCTTGTCTCCCAACAGCCAGCGGACAACACTCTCGCGGGTGCTAGAATTTTCGTCCGGGCAATCTTGTTCAAGTCGAGACTTCCAATCTTGTGCCAGTCTTTGGGCCAAGGTCATGAGCTGTTGAGCTATTTGTCTTTCACCCCCGATTTTACGTGGTATCCTGGATTTTTGAGTATTTTTCAGATATTTCAGATATACGATCGCGCGATCGGATAAATTACCTTAAATTACCCTAAACAAAATTCCATTACGGTGCGATATGCCTAACTTTTTATTAGAACTCGGTACAGAAGAATTGCCCGCATCTTTTGTCTCTGGCAGCGCCCAGCAGTGGCAGCGACTTGTACCTGCAACGCTGGCAGAAGAATCCTTGACAAATGACTCTATTAATGTATACGCTACTCCGAGGCGTTTGGCCGTTCTGGTGAAAGGACTGCCAGTTCAGCAATTAGATAGAGAAGAAGAGGTAAAAGGCCCACCGGCAAGTTCGGCTTTTAAAGATGGCAAACCGACGAAAGCAGCGGAAGGTTTTGCGAAAAAGCAGGGCGTAGAAATTGATGCTTTGGAAGTTCGCGCTACCGATAAAGGCGATTTTGTGTTTGTGCTCAAAAAGATTCCGGGGCGGATGAGTGCGGATATTTTGACAGAACTTGTGCCGCAGTGGATTAATAAGTTAGAAGGCAAAAGATTTATGCGGTGGGCCGACGGAGATTTGAAGTTTCCGCGCCCGATTCGATCGATCGTGGCACTGTTAGATGATACTGTACTGCCAATTACATTGGTGAGCGGTTCGGATACGGTCAAGAGCGATAGAATTTCCCAAGGACACCGGGTGTTACATCCGCAGCCTGTCTCGATTCCCCAAGCCGAGGATTATGTCGAGTGTCTGCGGGCTGCTTGCGTGGAGGTCGATCGAACCCAGCGCAAAAATCAAATTAAAGCACAAGTAGAAGCCGCAGCAACAAAACAAGGCGGTTATGCCGACATTACCGAAGATTTGTTAGAAGAAGTCACCGACTTAGTAGAATGGCCGAACGCAGTTGTCGGTAAATTTGACGAGGAATTTTTGATATTGCCGCCGGAAGTAATCACCACAATTATTGTTACAAACCAGCGGTATTTTCCCATCCTCAAAAGCCCGGATTATCCCGAACTTCTGCCCTATTTCATTACAATTTCCAACGGCGATCCGGCTAAAGCGGCGATTATTGCCGCCGGTAACGAGCGAGTAGTGCGGGCAAGATTGGCAGACGGTCAGTTTTTCTACAAAGCAGACTTAGTAAAGCCTCTAGAGGATTATTTGCCCAAGTTGGAAAAAGTTACTTTCCAGGAAGATTTGGGGACTGTGCGCGCAAAGGTCGATCGGCTGTGCAAGATTGCCAGTTTAATTGTCAATCAACTGCAAATCCCAGAGGAAGAGCAAGGGGATATAGCCAGAGCAGCCTTACTTTGCAAAGCCGACCTGGTAACCCAAATGGTTTACGAACTTCCCGAAATGCAAGGAATCATGGGGCAGAAATACGCCTTAGCAAGTGGCGAATCGGAAGAAGTAGCCACAGCGATTTTTGAACATTATTTGCCGAAAGGTGCGGGCGACAATTTGCCCCAAACTCTCACAGGTCAAATTGTCGGAATAGCCGACAAATTAGATACATTAGTCAGCATCTTCGGTTTGGGAATGTTGCCGACTGGTTCATCCGATCCCTTCGCTTTGCGCCGCGCCGCCAATGCAATAACTAACATTATTTGGGCTGCTCAGTTGCCAGTCAACTTGCACAATTTGCTCGCAGAAATTGTTGCCGAATTTACCGCAGCGCGGCCAGAAACACCTGCGGAGTTGCTGTCACAGTTATACGATTTTTTCTTACAAAGAATTCGGACTTTGTTGCAAGAAGAAAAGAATGTAGATTATGATTTGGTAAATGCAGTTTTGGGAGAAAACGACCCAGAATATACTGAACGAGCATTGAGAGATTTATTGGACGCACTGGAAAGAGCACTTTTCCTACAACAAATCCGCAATAACCAGACTTTGGATCTGATTTACGAAACAGTCAATCGTTCAACTCGTTTGGCGGCTCAAGGTGATTTGGATAAAGTTGAATTGGAACCGAAAACGGCGGTGAAACCAGAACTATTTCAAAAGTCGTCTGAACAAGCTTTTTACGATGCAGTAGTGCAGTTAGTGCCGCAAACGCTGCTATGCAAACAAACTCGGAATTACCAGCAGTTGGTAGATAGTTTGACTGAGATTGCTCCGACTGTCAGCAACTTTTTCGACGGGCCAGAAAGCGTTTTGGTGATGGATTCTGACCCGGAAATTAAGCGAAATCGGCTGAATTTACTGGGGCTGTTGCGGAATCACGCGCGGGTGTTGGCTGACTTTGGGGCGATCGTCAATCGATTTTAGATTTTAGATTTTGGATTTTAGATTGCCGCCAAAGGTTTTGATGTAATATCAAATCCATTGGTATCGGAATTATTCATTTCTATCTTCTCTCTTCTCCTCCTCTGTGCCCTCTGCGCCCTCTGCGGTTAAATCATCCAAAAAAAACCGTAACCGATATAAACTTATAAAACCAGGTAAGTTCGCTCCATCACACACACAACTTATGCCGATCGCTCATATCATTGGACTAGGAAAATCAGGAATTGCCGCCGCCAGACTGCTCAAACGCGAAGGATGGGAAGTAACGCTGAGCGATCGCTCATCTTCCCCAAACTTGCTCGAACAGCAACAGGAATTTGCTAACGAAGGAATTAATGTTGAGTTAGGTAAATCCTTTGAACCAGTCGAATCTATAGAATTAATAGTAGTAAGTCCGGGCGTTCCCTGGGACAGTCCAGCATTAGTGCGCGCCAGAGAGTTAGGAATTGAAACAATAGGAGAAATGGCTCTCGCGTGGCGTTACCTCAAATCTCCTTGGGTGGGAATTACCGGCACTAACGGCAAAACTACTACTACTGCTTTAATTGCTGCTATTTTTGCAGAGGCCGGGCTTTACGCTCCCGCTTGCGGCAATATTGGCTATGCTGCGTGTGAATTAGCTTTAGGCGAAAAACCGCCGGATTGGGTAATCGCAGAAATCAGCAGCTATCAGATAGAATCCTCGCCGTTTGTAGCGCCGCGAATTGGAGTTTTGACGACTTTGACGCCGGATCACCTCAGCCGCCACAAAACTTTAGAAAATTACTACAACATTAAAGCGCATTTGCTGAAAAAGTCTGAATTGCAAGTAATCAACGGCGACGATCCTTGTTTGCGGCAACAAGGAGTTGACATTTGGCCGGATGCGTGTTGGACGAGTGTGAAAGGTGAAAAAGATTTGTTGGGAAATACAGATTTTGGAGCCTATATTCAAGACGGTTGGGTAATAGCTCAAAGCGAGAAAATTCTGCCTGCTGAGTCTTTGCGGATGGTGGGAGAACACAATTTGCAGAATTTGTTAATGGCGGTGGCGGCAGCTAATTTGGCGGGGATAGATAAAAGTGCGATCGCCCGGGCGATCGCTAAATTCCCCGGAGTTTCGCACCGCCTCGAACACATCTGCACTTGGGAAGGCATAGATTTCATCAACGACAGCAAAGCTACTAATTATGACGCTGCCCAAGTCGGGTTGGCTTCTGTGAGTGCACCGGCGATTTTAATTGCGGGCGGCGACGCCAAAGAAGGGGACGATCGCGCATGGATTGATACAATCAAGGCGAAAGCTGCTGGGGTGTTGCTAATTGGGGATGCGGCAGGTATTTTTGCCGATCGGCTCGAACAAGCAAATTACAACGCTTGGGAAATAGTCGAAACAATGGAAAGAGCAATTCCGCGAGCAGCAGAATTAGGCAAACAAAATCATGCTAAAGTAGTGCTGCTTTCCCCAGCCTGTGCTAGCTTCGATCAATACCAAAACTTCGAGCAACGGGGCGAGCATTTCCGCCAATTATGCCTCGAATCCCTGATTTAACGGACACCAATCGCGTAGGGGCGGGTTCACCAACGATTTAGGCCTAAAACCAATAATCTCGTAAACCCGCCCCCACCCAACTGTCAATCACAATCTACCGCTTTCAAGATACAAGAGGCGGGTTCACCAACATCTTTAATTGGCTAACCATAATCTTCATAAACCCCCCGTCCATACTGTCTTCCAAATATCCTTAATTCTAGCCTGCTCTTCCCATTCTAGCTCCTGAAAAACTATCATTATCTCCTCATGAGTATAATCAATAATGATTGCCGCCAAATGAGCAGCGGTTTCCGCTTCCAGCATGGCTGTTTTCAACTTTGCCATTGCCTCTTTATCCATTACCACTAAACTTTGAATATTGACCTCACTTTCATTTTAATTGTGTCTGCAAATGTCTTTTAATTGGCTCTGAAAATCAGCAATCTGAGCAGCACTTATTGTATCAGAAGGCGACGACGATATTTTAAATTGCCTACAAAGCTGAGAGCGCAATTTTTCATCAATCTCCAGAATATTGCCTTGGGAAGCGACGTTTTTTTGCAACAAAATTGCGATTTCCCTTTCCAGTTGGCGATTTCCTTGCTGAAAGAAGTCTTGAGAGTTAGAACGAAACAAACCGCTATTCACTTGCTGAATTTGGCTAGGTGTCAGCGATTGAGCCGAGACAGCAGCCGGAAATCCCAAAGATGCTGCTAGCCACCAGCTAGAAATTATCTGTTTGAGAATGCTGTTCATCACTGTCGGGAGGATTTTGTACCTCAGTTGGTTTCTCGTTTTCTGACTCGCTTGCTAATTCATCTTCTCGTTCAAGTTTTTCTTGCCACTCGACAAGCTGCTGAAAAAGTTTCGGGTTAATTTCAAATACGGGTTTGTTGTTTTCTGACATATTTACTCCTGAAGGTGATTGAAAGACTTGGATTTAACTGGTTCCCAGGCTCTGCCAGGGAACCGCTTTCCAGAGGCTCTGCCTCGCTTTTTAACCAGGAAAATTGGAGGCTGAGCCTCCGGATATGCGTTACCAGGCAGAGCCTGGAAACGAGTAGAGAAACAATGATGTCGATCGGAAGTTACGCTCCAACCTTCAGCAGCGACATAATTATGCCTGTTAATGAACCACCAAGCAAAGCTAAAGTAGCTAAGGTACTAATGCCAAATCCGGCCGCTCTTTTTTCGGCAGCTTGATAGTAACCCCAAGCAAACAAAATGCGTCCAATTATCCAAACTGCGCCGATACCGGCGCCCCAAATTGGGCTGATAAATTGCGAAAACAGCCACAGCGAGGGCAAAAATAGAATCATTTGCTCTAAGGTATTTTGCTGAACTCGCACCACTCGCTCAAAGTCTGGGTTTCCTGTCATCTGCGGGGGAGAAACTTTATATTTGAATCTAGCTCTGCCGACGTTGATGGTAACAACGAAGTAGAGAATTAATGCTGAAACAGTAATTAGACTAGGCCAAAGTGTGGCGTTTGCTTCTGCGAGCATGATTCGGTATTATTGGGGTGGACTATATATCTTGATTATAAATCAATTATTGCCGATCGCGTTATTCATCGCCCTCCCGTCATTCCAGGTGGGGCATTTGATGCAACTGCTGGGTATTAATGGCGCTGCAATTGCTTTATAGTTCTGGGACATCATCGAGAACTTGCTGGCTGGGATTTTGATTCTTTTGCTCGCACCGGCCAACGAATACCAGCCCCCGACTCTTGTTGTGAGTCGCCCCAAATAGTAGACTTTTGTTCAAGATCCTAGATTCATCTGTGGAGTAAATCTACAATCTCGAATCTAAAATCTAAAATTGGTGGAGTCAATCTAAAATCTAAAATCTAAAATCTAAAATCGACTGACTGCACCTGCATAGAGATACAAGCCCCGACTTAAGGAGATTATTTTGCTCAACAATATTCGAGACAGTCTTAAATATTTCACTAGGAGCAGGATTCCTCGAGAGCATTTAAAGCAAATACGAGTTGACTTGTTGGAAGAATCAACCCTAGATATTAACTATCTTGTCTTAATTCTCGGCTCCTGTATAATCGCTACCTTTGGACTGCTTGCCAACAGCGCGGCCGTAATTATCGGTGCAATGATAATTGCGCCTCTGATGTTGCCAATCCGAGGGTTAGCATTTGGAGCGGTAGAAGGTAACGTTATCATCTTCCGCAAAGGTTTAGTTGCATTAGCAGTCGGGACAGTGCTAGCAATTTTTCTAGCTTGTTTTTTGGGCGCTTTGGTACAAATTCCCGACTTTGGGAGCGAAGTTTTAGCTCGTTCTAAACCTACATTACTAGACTTAGGAATTGCGATCGCCGCTGGGGGAATCAGTGGCTATGCGAAAGTTCAGCCCAAAGTTTCTGCTACTCTGGCGGGTACTGCGATCGCCGTGGCTCTCATGCCGCCAATTTGTGTTATAGGTTTAGGCTTATCTCAAGCTAATTGGTCGCTCAGTTTGGGAGCAAGCCTCCTGTATCTTACTAATTTGCTGGGAATTACTCTCTCCTGTATGCTAACCTCTTTAATGGCCGGCTACACCCCCCTGCATCGCGCCGGTAAAGCCCTCTTGTGGGCGCTAGGATTGACGGCTATACTTGTAATTCCTCTGGGCGTGAGTTTTGCGGAATTGATCGAGCAAGCGCAACTAGAAGCCAGTCTGAAGCGGGCTTTGCTTAACCGAACTATCACTTTTCAACGGGTGGAACTGATTAAAACTGATACTAACTGGTTGGCGAAACCGCCGGAAGTTCGCCTGATTGTTCGCAGCAGCGAGGCTTTGACACCCAAACAGGTTCAGCTTTTAGAAGCATTTGTCGAAAAAGAAATGGGTCAACCATTTACCTTAATTTTTCAAGTCAGTCAAGTTGAAGAAGTGCGGCGATCGACGCTGAATAAGTCCCGCTCACAACCGAATCCTTAACTATTTTATTCCTAATTATATGACCCCAGAAGCTGTAATTAACCAAGTGACTATAGAGGGCAATCTGAAGCAATTTCTCTTAGTGCTATTAGTTTCCTTAAGTGTGGCGGTGCTGCCGCAAATATGGGGCTGGTTGCGCCAAATT
The DNA here is from genome assembly GCF_036705105.1 of Microcoleus sp. B9-D4. Lineage (NCBI taxonomy): Bacteria > Bacillati > Cyanobacteriota > Cyanophyceae > Oscillatoriales > Microcoleaceae > Microcoleus > Microcoleus sp. B9-D4. The sequence goes on along the minus strand of NZ_JAUBTS010000029.1, from coordinate 58,499 downwards.
CCCTACACGCTGCTTTTAGTAATTGTCGGGTTGGGTTTGGCTTTTATAGATGTGCGATTGGTGTCGCTCTCGCCAAAACTGATTCTGTTGATTTTTTTGCCACCTCTTTTGTTTGAAGCTGCTTGGAATCTGGAATGGCCTAAACTCAAGCGGGATTTAGTGCCGATAGCTCTTTATGCGGTTTTGGGTGTTGTTATTTCTGTTGCTGGCGTGGCTTTTGCTCTCAACCAAATAGCGGGAGTTTCTTTAGCGATCGCCCTATTGGTAGGAGCTAGTATATCTGCTACTGATCCTGTTTCTGTAATTGCATTGTTCCGGGAATTGGGAGTTGAAAAACGCCTAGCTTTGCTGGTGGAGGGAGAGAGTTTATTTAATGATGGCATTGCTATTGTTGCCTTTAGTTTTTTGGTGGGCTCCTCCCTAGGGACTGATGACGTTGGCATCCCAATTCTGATTGCGCGTTTCTTAGCTTTTGTCGGAATTGGGGTTGTTGTCGGCAGTTTAATCGGTTTTGGAGTTTCTTATCTGACTCAACCATTTGATTTACCTTTGGTGGAGCAATCGTTAACCTTAGTTTCAGCCTACGGCACTTATATAATTGTTGAGGAATTGGGTGGTTCTGGGGTGATTGGTGTGGTGGTGATGGGCTTGATATTTGGAAATTTCGGCTCTCGTATCGGTATGCAACCCAGTACCAGACTTGCGGTAACACAATTTTGGAATTTTTTGGCGTTTTTTGTAAATTCGATCATGTTCCTGTTGATTGGCGATCAGATGAGGTTTGCTGATTTGGGAACGAATTTAGGAGTAATTGGCATAACTGTAGTGGCGATGTTTGTGACGCGAGCGATCGCTATTTTTGGTTTAGGATGGTTGAGCAATTGGTTAGGACACTCTGAAATTTCATTGCCAGATCAAACTGTAATTTGGTGGGGAGGATTGCGGGGTTCTGTCTCGATTGCTTTAGCTTTGAGCGTACCCCATGTTCTGCCCGATCGACCAAAAATTATTGCGATCGTGTTTGGTGTAGTTTTATTTACGCTGCTAGTACAAGGTTTAACCACCAAGGCGCTGCTGGAAAAACTGGGGTTGTTGAGCAACCAGGAGTTCCGCCAGGAGTATCTGGAGGCGATCGCCCAACGTGTTGCTCTCAATCGGGTTCTCAAGCATCTATCTGAAGTATCGAGCGATCGTAAAATCGAGCCTGAGTTTTCCAATCATCTCGTGAGTCAGCTTCAAGAAAAATTAAACTTGCTGCAAGCAGGAATCAATCAAATGTACGATCGATCTCCTGAACTGCGGCAGATGACTATCGACAAACTCGAAGGGGATTTGGAGGCAATAGAGGCTGATACTTATGCTGAATTTGTGCGATCGGGTCAATTGAAGGAGCTGCCTGTTTCGGTGTTGCAGCAATGTTTTAAAGAGCGGAATGAGACAATTGTTTCTTAATAGGATGTTTGTAGGGATAATCCCCGTGATTGTCCCGCTGATGTGGAAATTTTGCGTAAGTCATAAAACTCTCAAATTTCTTGTTTATTATTAGATTCCGTGTTGGCAATCAACAAAAGTCCGAATTGTTGAGGGGCGGACATGGTATAATTCCTGATATTGTAGGGTGCGTTTGCCTACGATAATTTGAATATGAGCTAGATCATAGAAAGATTTGGGAAAATTTGGCAAACTGAGAGTAAGGTTAAATAGGAGGTCAATTTAATGACCAATACTGCTCTTAATTTTAAGACTGCACCGGGACATGAAGTGCTCGCGGCGGCTGGCAAGAAAATGCTGAGGCCGGGGGGGAAACTTGCTACGGAACAGTTATTTGAATGGGCGGATTTTCAGCCTGGGGAGACTGTTTTGGAGTTGGCTGCTAGTTTTGGATATAGTTCGATCGCCCTTGTTGAACGTTTTGGCGTAAAAGTAGTGGGAGTGGAGAAAAATCCCGAAAGTGTGGCCCGCGCTCGTGCTAATGTTGCAGCAGCGGGTTTGAGCGATCGAGTGGAAATTGTCGAAGGAGATATTTTTCACTTGGATCGGATTTCCCAACAGTTTGATTGGGTGTTGGCTGAAGCTATCCTGACAATGCAGTCACCGTCGGGGAAAGCTAAAATTGTATCGGGAATTTGCGATCGGCTAAAACCAGGCGGCAAATTTCTCTCTCACGAACTTTTAGCTAGAAACCGAGAATCAGAAATTCAAAAAGCTTTATCAGAAGTGACTCGGGCTAATTCAACGCCTTTGTCTGAGTCGGGCTGGATTGCTGCTTACCAAAACGCGGGTTTGCAAGTAGAAAAGTGTCAAACCGGGGCGATGGGACTCCTAAATTTGTCGCGAATGCTGCAAGATGAAGGGTTTTTGGGTACTGTGCGGATTGTGTGGAATATTTTAAGTCGATCGCAAATTCGCGATCGTATCTTAGCAATGCGTCGAGTTTTCCAGCATTACCAACAGGATCTAGGCTACATCGTTATCTCTGCCAAAAAACAATCTTAACCGACTCAATCGATTTTCGATTTTCGATTTTCGATTTTCGATTGAAGAAAGTGAAGCCACTGATAAATCCGGGGGTTCATGACTAAATTAATCGATTTTCGATTTTCGATTGAAGAAAGTGAAGCCACTGATAAATCCGGGGGTTCATGACCAAATTAATCGATTTTCGATTTTCGATGGAAGAAAGTGAAGCCACTGATAAATTCGAGACTTGTGACCAAATTAATTAATTGTCAAAAACTATGACTACTACTCTTTTACCGCTACAATCTTCAGCAATCCAACTCCGAGACGCAATTGAATATCCCGCCGCCGGAGTGCTGAACAAAATTTTAGTCAAAGACAAAAATTGTCAGTACAGTTTATTTTGTTTGGCAGCCGGAACGGAAATTTCGGAACACTCTTCGGCACGGAATGCCACAGTTAATGTCATCGAAGGAAAAGGTATTTTGACTCTTGAAGGCAAGGATATTGTTTTGGAACCGGGGGTGTTTATCTTCATGCCTGGTAAAGCTCTTCACGCTTTGAAAGCCGAAGAAAATTTGGCGTTTATTTTGACACTTTCCGAGGCTAATTAATTTCCGCAATATTGCTTGGGGGGCGGGTTTCATACTTGCCTAAAATCAATCATCTCATAAACCCGCCCCCCACAACCCGTGAATCGGGGCGGGTTTATGTAGATCGTGAGTTGCCGTCAAATATTGTTTGTGAAATCATGTCCCGTAGCATCATCAGTTGGGGCGGGGCGGGTTTACGAGATTGTTAGTTTGAGACGTAAATTGTTGGTAAAACCCGCCCCTACGAGCATTGGGATTTTAACATTTATTCTATTTCTTCTCCCGATGCGATATCCTCCAATTTTTCCCAATCCAATACAATAATTTTACCGCCTCGACTGTAGGAGACAAACGGCTTGAGTTTCTTAAATAACCGCACGCATTCTTCGTAGGTAATTCCAATACTGCGAGCAATTTGATAGTAGGGAAAACGTTTTTCTAAACATACACTATTATCCGCAATCTTCGTACCTTGCTCGACGCCAAAGTAATGAATAAATCGGGCCAGCCGCACGATCGCCCTTTCCGACACCAAACCGTGCACTGTCTCGTGCAGTTGCTGCAACCGCTGATTAAACACCGCCAATATTCGTAAAGCAATCTCAGGATTTTCTCGAATTGCTGCTAGCAAAACTTCCCGTTCTGTGGTAAGAACTTGGACATCAGTTTCTGCAGTCACCGTTGCGGGGGCAATGCCGTTGCCTAGCAAAGCAGGTGCGGCAAAAATATCTCCCTGAAATAAAGTGCGGAGAATTGTTTCTTTGCCCGCCGCCGCTGTTTTTGCAACCCGCAGAGAACCGCTCAAAAGAGTGTATAATTTTTCGGGGATGCGATCGCCCTCATACATCACAACTTCTCCCTGTCGGTAAGTCCGAATTGCTGTATGTTCTTGCAATCGCTCTAATTCAGTTTGGTTTAAGCTGGTAAATATTCCAATTTTAGCCAGTTGCTCAACAGTTGATTTCATACCTTTAACTCTACCCGATCGGAGTCTATTGACAGTATAATAACGGTGAATTCAGAATATATCGAAACAAGCAGAGCCATCTACGAAAATGCAGAACCAGAATATCGGCGATATTATTTTGATGAGATAGCTGGCGGATTTGTGCTCATCCACCAACAACATAATCTTAATAATTCGGAAATCTTTCTTGCTGAAGTTTTGGCTAAAATAGGGAAGAGAGTTAGAATGTTGAGCGAGCAAGCAGCAGAGGGTGTGAGAACCCCAGATGCTGAGATAGACGGTGAGATTTGCGAATTTAAGGAGTTAACAGAATCTACGAGGAACATCAGGTATCGAGTTCAAGAAGGAATCAGCAGGGCCAAAAATCAAGGTGCATCAGTAGTTGTTTTTCACATCAACCGAGAAAATTACGATGTCTGGAAAATCAACGCTGGCATCAAACAAGGTCTGTTTTGGGATACCCAAAATCAGATTCAACAAATATTTTTTGTTGCCAACAGCAAACAAATTCAACTCATTACAAGGGAAGACTGGCAAAATGGAAGACCATTTCAGCGAATTTAAAGAAATCGTAGAGTGCGGGTTGAAAAATAATATGCCGCGAGATGCTAAATTAATTACTGTAGGGCAAATTTTATATGCTGTTACCCGCGACGATCTAACTATCAAAGAAGGTTGGCAGCTTGAAGCAATGCTGGGAGGCAGAAAAAACTGGGAAGAGGCACTTGAGTACAGCATTTTTGGCTATCCAGTAGATACAGAAATGCCATCTTTAGACAAACCTCTGGTTATTGCTGGCAAAACTTTTCATTCTCGCTTGATGACGGGGACGGGAAAATATCGCAGCATCGCAGAAATGCAGCAAAGTGTCAACGCTAGCAGGTGCGAAATTGTGACTGTAGCTGTGCGGCGAGTGCAAACAAATGCTCCGGGGCATGAAGGATTGGCAGAGGCTCTCGATTGGACTAAAATCTGGATGCTGCCAAATACTGCCGGTTGTCAAACTGCGGATGAGGCGATTAGAGTAGCTCGTTTGGGGCGGGAAATGGCGAAACTTTTAGGGCAAGAAGACAATAATTTTGTCAAATTAGAAGTGATTCCCGATGCTAAATATTTGCTTCCCGATCCGATCGGCACTTTGGAAGCTGCAGAACAATTAGTTAAAGAAGGTTTTGCCGTTTTGCCCTACATCAACGCCGATCCCCTGCTGGCAAAACGCCTAGAAGAAGTCGGTTGTGCGACAGTCATGCCTTTAGGTTCGCCCATCGGTTCCGGGCAAGGGATCAACAATGCGGCCAACATTCAAATAATTATTGACACGGTGAAGGTTCCTGTGGTAGTCGATGCGGGTATCGGAACCCCCAGCGAAGCGGCGCGAGCAATGGAAATGGGAGCCGATGCACTGTTGATTAATTCGGCGATCGCCAATGCCCAAAATTCCCCGGCAATGGCAAAAGCAATGGGAATGGCCGCAGAAGCGGGGCGGATGGCGTACTTAGCAGGCAGAATGCCGATCAAAGATTACGCGATCGCCTCTTCTCCCCAAACAGGCACTGTCACCTCCAAATAAATGGCCGAATTTTCCTGGGCGCTTTTTTGGTACAGTTGTAAACATCAAAAATATTAAGGATTGTGACTGATGCCTTACATCAAAGATGACGATGGACGCCTGAACAACTTTGCTAAAGAGCCGAAGGTGTATGAAGCCGTACCTCCCAACAAGAACCAGCAACGGAACTATATCATCATGGGAATTGCAGCAGCCATGTTGGTCGCTGGTTTGGTGTATGTGGCTGCTTCCGTCTAAAAGCTGGGCTGAGACTCAAAGCTGCTTCAAATCGCAATTTTAAATAATCCTTCAGCAAACCATGTTTTCCAACCAATGGAAACATGGTTTTTGTGTTTCAATACAAAGCAGGTAGTTGCGACAATCCTGAAGCGTGCCGAGCGAGCGGGAAAGCTAAATAAGACCAGCATAAATTTGGTGTTTTTCTCTCGGCTGTCGGGTTCAGGGACTTGGGTTGCACTTAATCACACTGGTTCGCCACCCACATAAAATTGCCAATTGAAAATCTACAATCATGAAGGTCATCACCGGTGCGATTCACTGCCTTCGGGGCTTAGTTGCGAGTTATGAGCGATCGAGATTTCAACTTTCAACTTTCAACTCTCAAATCTACAATCCAAAATCTAAAATCTAAAATCTAAAATCTAAAATCGGCTGATCCTGATGTCTATTCCTTCCCAAAGAGTTTCTAGCTCGAACAAGCTGATCTACCAACGCTTGAAACAGGCGATCGACCTCAATTTACGCCGTCAAATTTTTATCGCCGCCTGCGACGACTTGTGCTTGCGGGACTGTCTGGCTGCCCGCTTGCACACAGAATTAATCGCAGAGAGCGCAGGCTCCGATCCTCGCTCCCCGATCGACTACCCCCGATTTGTCAGTTTGGAACTCGACTTGAGCGATCCAAATCCTTGGGGTTCGATCGCCGCGTGGCTGACCCACCACCCACCGCCGCAAAACAGAGGCAGCTACAGCCGTTTGCCGGGATTTCAAATTCTCGGGGCCGAACACCTGACCAGGCAGTCAGCCTCCGTGCAGTGGTCGTTCCTGAGCTATTTGAGGGACATTGAAGCACACCTGCAATTGTGCGAGTCTGCTCTGTTGCTGTGGGTGTCGCGCCCCTGGCTAAGTTCGATCGAGCAATCGGCCCCAGAATTTTGGCACTGGCGAACCGGAGTATTTGAGTTTGAAGGCGAACCAACTCCAGCTAAGGGAGACTTCGGGCACTTTGAGGACTTCGGGAACTCAGGAGACTTGCGAAACTTGCGGGACAGCGGAAACTTTGGCAACCAACTTTTAATATCTTCTTTGTCTGGACAATCCCCAATTCCCGACGAACAATCCCCAATTCCCGATGAACAATTCCCAATTTCCTATCCCCCGTCCCCAGCGCCAGATTCTAAATCCCTCCAACTGGCAGATGACGAACAATCCCCACCAATTTCCTATCCCCCGTCCCCAGCGCCAGATTCTAAATCCCTCCAACTGGCAGATTTGGTGCTAGCAGCAGCTTCTGAGGATTTGGCAGCCGAAAATAATGCCGCATCAGAGGAGAATTTTCTGCCGCTGCAAACCCTGCAATACATCGAACTGCTGCAAGAACATCAGTGTTGTTGTGAAGCATTGGCTTTGGCTTATCACGGTTTGGGAAATTACTACCGCGATCGCATTCTGGGCGGAGACGTTTCAGAGCAAAACCTGACAATCGCCATTCGCGCGATCGAACAAGTGATTGCCTATCTCGACGTTGACAGTAACTCGCAGCAAAATCAACCACTAACTGAGGAATGCGCGCGACTGATTGCCCAATTGACAGAAAATTTAACTCAGTACGCCCAGGAGTCCAACAGCCTACCGCCAATTTCCGATCTGCTCAACGATCTCGGCACTCTTTACTGGATGCTGTCGCGCGATCGCACGCAGCATAACGCCTCAGATCCGGTATCCAGCCTTGAACGCAGCATCGCCCTCTACCTTGAAGGTTTGAACCGAACAGATGCCGAAACCGTACCCCAAACCCGCGTTAGATTAAACAAAAATTTGGGAATCGCCTCGGCCGATTTAGCCCGCTATCGAGACAAGACAGAGAACTTGCAGCACGCAGTTGCAGCTTACCAACAAGCGCTGCTGGATCTAGACCCCGCCGTGGAGCCTCAGCAGTACGCTGCTGCTCAGAATAATTTGGCGACAGCATACTGGAATTTAGCCCAAGATGGTGAGCCGATCGTATATCTCAAAAGCGCGATCGCAGCTTACACCCAAGCCCTCTCCTGCTACAGTCCCGAACGAGAACCCCTCAACTATGCCGGAGTGCAAAACAACCTCGGTACCGCCTGCTGGAACCTCGCCCAGCACCAACCCTCAGAACCCCTGCTAGTCAGGGCGATTTCCGCCTACCGCGAAGCATTGAAATACCGCACCCGAGAATTAGTACCCGCAGCAGCAGCCGCCACCTACAACAATCTCGGTACCGCTTATTGGCATTTGGCGAACCAGTTTCAGCAGAAACTGGCGCGGACGGAATCATTGCAGCAGGCGATTACCGCCTACGAAGCCGCCCTGGAGATCGCCGGAGAGCTCGATCGAACCAAACTCACTTTTGACGCCTTGGCCGCCCGCAACAATCTCGGACTAGCCCACTATCAACTAGCCACAGACCCAGATTTCGCCACTAACAAAGTCGCACAGACAAGCCATCTAGAAGCAGCACTGCACCACCAGTTGCAAGTGTGCGCCGAATGGGGACAATATCTCAATGACAAAGGGTTAATATATGGGGATAAACTCAACTTGCAAGCCGCGGCAAACTCCCAAGCTGCTGATTCCCGGCAAACAGCATTGAGCTATATTGTCAAAACGATTAGAGCTTTCTATAGTGAATGTGGGCTGCCAGGCCAAAATTTAGCCTTATCCAAAGTTCCCGGAGATTTATTGCCCGAAATCTTGCGTAGGTTATAAATATGGCTATAACTATTAAAAGCTCAATTTTTTCGAGATTTGTATCCAGTTTTCTATTATTATGGCTGAATCTTCTTGCCTAATTCTTCAAGCAAACTTGTGGTCATGGCCCCTGTAAAAATCCTTGTGGTTGATGACGACCCGGCAATCCGAAATTTAATTCACCGTTTTTTGAGCCAGCAAGGTTATCAAGTTGAGTCTGGCGAGGACGGTCAGACGGGTCTGGAATTATTTGAGCAACTCAATCCTGACTTAGTAGTTCTAGATGTAAATTTACCTGATACAACTGGCTACAAACTGTGTCAAGAAATGCAAAGACGCACGGGCGTGTTTGTGTTGATGCTGACTGCCCGAACCGATGAAGCTGACAAAATGAAAGGGTTTGCCGAAGGTGCTGACGACTACATTACTAAACCTTTTAGTCTTGTAGAGATTGGAGCTCGCGTTGCAGCAATTTTGAAGCGCAAACGCATTGTTACTCCCGCTGAACAACAAACTCTTACTTTTGGAGAGCTACTAATAGATCCGGTTCGCCGCGAGGTAATTCTCGGCAGTCAGATAGTTGCTTTGACTGCTTTAGAATTCGATCTGCTGTACTGTTTGGCCAGCAAACCCGGTCGCGTGTGGAGGCGATCGGAATTGCTGCATGAAGTGTGGGACTACGAGTATGTAGGAGCCGATCGCGTGGTGGATGTCCATATAGGTCAAATTCGCCGCAAAATTGAACCAGATGCCACTCAAATATCGATGATTCAAACCGTCAGGGGGGTGGGTTACAAGTTTGAGCCAACAACCTAGTAGCATTCGCCGGCATGTCCGCCGGAACACCAGGCAGAAGGCTGTATAGGGGCGGGTTCACCAATATCTCTGATTCACATCCTCGATATTTGTAAACCCGCCCTCCCCACACAATAATTCAGATCGATCGAGTATCTGATTGTTTTTTCTGCAAATACTCGCCCACTTCTCGTGCACGCTCAAAACCCCTTCGCACGCAATCTCCCAAAGCCACGCCGCCAATGTAGTTACTGCACAAATACACCCCCGGCAAAGATTTTAAGCCTTCATCGATTTGTTGCAGGCGATCGAAATGCCCCAAATTGTACTGAGGAATCGCCCGCTTCCACACATTCACCGCTAAAACTTTGGGCTGTGGCACATCTGGTTTCAGCAAAATCCGAGACAAATCTCGGTGCACCTCCCGAACGATTTCTTCTGAGTCGAGATTGCCAATTTCCGAGTCTGTTGCCCCGCCGATGAAACTGGTGAGAGTGTGCCAGCCCCCAGGCGTGCGATCGGCAAATAAACTTGATGTCCAAATCGTCCCCAGAGTGCGAATTCCCTGCCCCCTCGGAATTAAATTTCCAAAACCTACTAATTTACCCTTGACATCAGAATGCGGATATGCTAACACCACGCAGGCAACCGTAGGATAAGTAAAAGCTTGTAAAGGAGTGCTAACTTCCGGTTGCAGAGGCTGCAACAAATCGGCTGTAACATAAGCCGGCGTGGTCAAAACCACGGTACGCGCCTCAACTTCCTGCGGTCCGTCGGGCGTCGAGAATACAGCAATGTAAGTTTCGCGTTCTGTACGCTGGAGGCGAGTCAGGTGCCAGTTGAGTTTCACTCGATCGCCCAATTCAGCAGCGATCGCCTCTGGCAAAGCCTTCAACCCCTGTTTGAACGAACCCAACTCCCCCGGCCTAGTCTTAGGCACATTCGGGTCTGCAACAGTCTTTAGCCCCTCCTTGGTAAGGGGGGGTTGGGGGGGTCTTTTCCTAGCAGAAAGCAGCGCCCCCGCCATCAGCCCGCCACCCAGATCAGCCATCTTTGCTACCCGGCCAAAAGCCGCCGCCGCGCTAAGTTGTTGCGGATCGCCCGCATAAACCCCAGAAACAAAAGGTTCCACCAACCGCTGCATCACTTCCGTCCCCAGATGACGGCGGAAAAATTGAGAAACAGTTTCCTCGTTACCCTGCTGCGAAAGTCGATCGCCCATTGCCGGCGCGACAAATCCCAAAGCCCCGAACAACGCCCGCAGTTTCCCCGGAAAACTCAGTAACTGAGACTGAATCATCGCCGGTGGAGTCATCGGCACCGGTTGCAGCTTTTTTTGCCAATAAACAAAACGAGGCAATTTGCGATCGGCAAAAATCAACTCTTGCTTCAATCCCACATCCACAGCCAACTTCATCAATTCTGGCGTCGGCGAAAAACTGTTCGGGCCCTCCTCCCAGAGAAACCCTTCGGCTGTCACAGTGGTGATGTTCCCGCCCACACGTCCCTGACTCTCAGCGACTAAAATCTTCAGCGGCGATGCACTCGTTGCTTCCTTGTGAAGTGCGTGCGCCAAACTCAAACCGCTAATACCCGCACCCACAATCAAGGTATCTAATAGTTCCATATTACATAGAAAAATATCGCAATCTTTATGTTACATGGCTTTGCACGGCTTGCGTTCTTTGCTGGGCGTACTGCCAAACCGCTTTCAGATTACCCAAATGGGAATTGGGAATCGGTAAGCTGTCGGGCATTTCTTAAGCATTTTTCTCGCAGGTTGTGGATTAACATCTGCCCACCTCCCCGTCTCCCCGTCTCTCGATCTCGCTTTTGTATCCGCTGGGTCTGGTTTAAAAAAAGAGCATCTGCTGTTATTAAGCTATATTCCCAAAAATACTATTTCTTTAAAATTTTTGTATTATAGGCAACAGCGCCGAAAATTGCACCGGGAAACGCAGCAGTACAGTGTCCAAAAAGATTTGAGTGGGTTAAACTAACTTTAGGAAAATTTGAGAGCTTAAGCAAGTCAGCACCCCGCTCGGAAGAGATGGGGCTTTATGCCCTAATCAAAAGACATAGTTGACCAGCTATCGTCTTAACTGATTAGGTTATCAAAAATATGGGTGTAGCTCAAGCTGCTATGAGATCGCGCGTGAAATATTTGAAACGGTAATTCTTCCGTTGAAAGTAGATCATAAAAGTACCAAGTGACCAAGTAGCCCCCTGTAGAAGTAATCAATATTCAAGGCGGTTAAAACTGCCTGATGAGTGTTTTCCTCGATCGGTCTACTCACATCTTGCACCATTCTCGCTTAACAGGCTTTCCGGCCTGTTCCACAAAGAGTTAATTTCTTGTGGGGAGTAGGGGTTGGGCATCCTGCCCGCCCATAAAAGCTTATTGAAAATGGGGCAACATATGAGTCTAAAGACACGAGGTTTTCATAATACTAAGCTTTTCTCATGAAAAAATACCCATGCAGGAAGTTATCAACTCGTTTCAGTCTTTTTTCTCTAACTCTGTTGATGCTTTCCTAGAGTGCGATCGACAGCAAAATTACCTATCGATAAATCCAGTCGCTGCTGCTTGGATGGGATTGGAGCCTGCTGAAATAGTCAACAAAACTAATCAGGAATTATTAAAATTATATCCCAATAATGCTGCTGTCAAAAATATAATCTCGCAGATTGATTCTTGCCTGCAACAAGTATTTATTACCGGGGAAAAGCGGCTGGCAATTCATGAGGTGACGACGGCAGACGGCGGGATTAAAATTTACGAAACTGCTTACACGCCAGCGGTGGATGCCTCTAGCAAGCAGATGCGGGTTTTGGGCGTCGGTAGAGATATCACCAGGCATTACCGCTGGCAGCAGCAGAAAACTCAACAGTTGCGCCGATCGAATCATTTACTGTGGTTGAATGCAGCTAACAGTCCCCTGGCAATGGTGGGCTGGGATGAAGATTTTCGGATAGTTCAATGGTCGAAACGCGCCGAGGAAATCTTTGGCTGGACAGCCGATGATATGATGGGCAAGCACTTTGGCGATTTAGATTTGGTTTGCGAAGAAGATAGAGAGGCTGTAAGCGCGATCGAGCTTGAACTAGCCACCGGCAACGGTAATACTTCAATTAACCGCAACTATACTAAAAGCGGACAGGTGATTTGGTGTCGCTGGTTCAACTCGATTATTCGCAGTGGCGACACTTTTACCGTGCTTTCTTTGGTGGAAGATATCACCGATCGCAAACGGTTGGAAGCAGAAAAAGCCCAAGCTTCTCGCCTCACAGCCATGGTAGCCGATGTGGGTATTGCCCTCACCAGACACCCTCAAGATATCCTGCTTCCCTGCTGCGAGGCAATGGTGCGAAATCTCGATGTCACTTCGGCGGAAATTTGGACTTTCAACACTCAACATAATGTTTGCCAATTGCAAGCAGTATCGGGAATCTACAGCCGCACACACGATCGCGCTAGCTTTATTGAAAGTAAGGTTAACTCGATCGCCAAACAGCAAAAACCAGAATTTGACTGCGGATTTGAACTGAACAATTTTGGACTCCCAGAGGAAGAATCCCCGAAAGCAACAGAGGCGCAAAAGTCCGAAGTAGCAATTATCAACACCAGTCAAAAGCCGACAAATTGCCAAATTCCCAACCAAATTATAACCTTCGCCGGCTACCCTTTGATAGTCGAAGAACGGCTGGTGGGAGTCATGGTAATTATCAGCCGCCAGCCGCTGAGTGCACCTTTTCAGGAAACTTTAGCATCGGTTGCTGATGTCATTGCTTTAGGCATCGAACGCAAGCGTGCCGAAGCTGAATTAAAATCAGCTAGAGGTTTCCTCAATTCCGTAGTAGAAAATCTGCCGGTGGGAGTTTTTGCTAAAGATGCTTCTTCGCTGAAATTTGTGCTGTGGAATAAAGCGGGAGAAACGATCGCCGGTGTTACCTCTCAAGAGGCGATCGGCAAAAATGACTACGATATTTACCCCAAAGAACAAGCTGATGTTTTTACTGCTCAAGACAGGGAAATATTGACCGGTGAGCACAACCAATCTACTGTTAAAGACATAGCCGAAGAGCCGATCCAAACTCGCCACAAAGGTATGAGAATACTGCACACCCGCAAAGTGCCAATTCTCGACGCTGCAGGGCGTCCTCAGTACGTTTTGGGGATTACTGAAGATATTACCGAACGCAGGCAGGTAGACGAAAGCGTGCGCCTCTACGACCAAATTGTGGAGAATATGCAAATTGGTTTGTACGTCTACCATTTAGAAAATATAGACGATGACAGCACTCTCAGGGCGATCGCCTCCAATCCTGCGGCTACCCTATTTACCGGATTAGAAATGGCTGATGTTTTGGGAATGACAATCGACGAGATTTTTCCCCAACTGCGATCGAAAAACATTCCCCAAGCATTTGCTTCGGTAATTCGCACCCAGAAAGCCGTAGAACTTGAAGATATTGACTGCGATGAAGGGGGTCGAATAACTCGCGCTTTTTCTATTAAAGCTTTTCCATTACCCAACAACTGCGTCGGTGTTGCTTTTGAAAACATTACTGCTCGCAAGCGCCTAGAACTAGAACTGCAGGCGTCTTTGGAAAAAACCGAACGTTCCGAACAACTCCTGCGTACAGTAATAGACAAAACTAGCGACTGGATTTTAGCCAAAGACAAAAACTTTCGCTGTATTTTGGCTAACAGAAGTTTCGCTCAAGCGATCGGCAAAACAGTCGAAGAGATAATTGGCAAATCCGATTTAGAATTAGGATTTTCCGAAGAGCTCGTGTTTGGGAATTCCGCCCAAAATATCCGAGGCTTCCGCACAGACGACTCTGCTGTACTAGCCGGCGAAATCATCCACAATCCCTGCGATCCGGCAACTATTGCTGACGGTTCAGTACATATTTTTGATACCCAAAAACTTCCCCTACGCGACGCTGAAGGTAATGTATTTGCAGTGCTAGCTTTCGCTCACGATATTACCGAACGACATGAATCGGAAGCAGCTTTGCGTAGAAGTGAATCAAGATTTAGGTCTTTGGTTGCTAATATTCCCGGAGTTGTTTATCGCTGGAAGTGCGATTTTTCGACTAATTTTATTAGCGATGCCGTTTACTTATTAACCGGCTACCCGGCGGCAGATTTTATTTGGCTTTTGGACAGGAGAGGCCGGACTTTTGCTAGCATTATTTATCCGGAAGATTTGGCAAAAGTAGAAGCAACTATTCGGCAAAGCATAGAAAACAAAGAGTCTTATAACTTGGAATACCGCTTGCTAGCAGCAGACGGCACGGTTAAATGGGTTTGGGATAAAGGTTCTCCTGTGTTCGACGCAGAGGGAAACGTTTGCTATTTGGACGGGGTGATTTTTGATATTAGCGATCGGTACTACGCCGAGGAAGCATTGCGCCAAAAAACTTTAGAGTTAGAAGCAGTTTTTCGCGCTTTGCCTGATTTGTATTTTCGACTAGATGCTGACGGTATCATTGTGGATTATTTGTCAGGAACTTCCTCGAATTTATACGTACCTCCCGAACATTTTATGGGTCAACGAATGACAGACATATTGCCACACAATGTCGCCTGCCAATTTGCCCAAGCAATCTTTGAAGTTTCCGAAACAAGAAACTCAATCGATATAGAATATTCGCTTTCCATGTCGGAAGGAGAAACAACTTATGAAGCCAGACTGTTGCCGTTTAATTCAGATCAGATTATTATTTTAGCCCGCAATATTACCAAGCGCAAACAAGCCGAAGCTCAATTAAAACATAAAAATCGCCAGCTAGAGCAAACATTGAAACAATTAGGCAGGACTCAAGCTCAACTAATTCAAGCGGAAAAAATGTCGGGTTTGGGACAGCTAGTGGCGGGAATTGCTCACGAAATCAATAATCCTGTCAGTTTTATTTACGGTAATATCACTTACGCTAGTGAGTATGCCAAAAACTTGCTGGAACTGTGCAGTTTGTACCAAGCACACTACCCGGAACCTGTTGCGGTTATCCAAGATTTGGCAGAAGAAATAGAACTGGAATTCATGAAAGAGGATTTCCCGCACCTGCTGAATTCAATTCAAACCGGAGCCGATCGCATTCGCCAAATAGTTCTGTCTTTGCGTAATTTTTCGCGCCTGGAAGAATCCGATCTTAAGCGTGTTAATATTCACGAAGGAATAGACAGTGCTCTGTTGATTTTGCAACACAAGATTAAAGAAAATGGCAGAAATCGTCATATTCAAATAGTTAAAGAATATGGAAAATTACCGCAGATACAGTGCTACGTGGGACAGTTAAATCAAGTGTTTATGAATATTTTAAATAATGCTGTTGATGCTTTAGCAGATGTCCGGCAGAGGAAGTTGGAATTGTCTAGTTATTCGGAAGAGGAACGGCAAGATTTTGCTAGTTTACCTTTAAGTTGCTCCGCATTGCCGTGGATTCGGATTCGCACGGAGTTGCTGGAGAACAATCGGGTGGCGATCGTAATTTCAGATAACGGGTCTGGCATGGCAGAGTCTGTTAAGTGTCGGGTATTTGACCCGTTTTTTACTACTAAACCAGTAGGCAAAGGTACAGGTTTGGGAATGTCTATCTCCTATCAGATTGTGGTGGAAAGACACGGAGGGACGCTGCAGTGCATTTCCGCGCCGGGAGAGGGAACTGAATTTGCGATCGAGATTCCAATTCGGCAGAGGTAATTAGTCAGTTGACTGTTGACTGTTGACTGTTGACTGTTGACTGTTCACTGTTCACTGTTGACTGTTGACTGTTTACTGTTTACTGTTGACTGTTCACTGTTTACTGTTTACTGTTGTCATTGGGAATTGGTCGTTTTACTGGAAAAATGATAATCTAGTTAAAGGTTGTAAAAGTCAGGAATATTAGCATGGTATACAAAAACATACATACTTCTAGTGCCGTTGCCAAACAAATTAAAGAAGAAGAAGATAATGATGATTCCTATGTTGACTATTTTTATGACAATCCGGGGGCTCCGCCGGGAACTCTCGACTTAGAACCCGATGCGCCGCCTCCCGAGATTGTATTAATTGACTATTGCGAAACAGCAGCTACTCGCGCCCACTTGGCAAATCCTCGAGAAGGTGCTGCGTATTTAGATACAGCATCTGTTTCTTGGGTTGATATGTTGGGATTGGGAAACAAAGAAACCTGGCGACAAATGGGCGAAGTATTTAATTTGCACCTAATGGCTCAGGAAGATGTAGTTAATGTTCCCCAGCGACCGAAAGTAGTAGACTATGAAGAACACATTTTAATCATTGCTTGGATGGTGATGCTGCATCCAGAATCTGATACTTTTCATAAAGAACAAGTAAGTTTTATTTTGGGCAAGCATTACCTGCTAACTGTTCAGGAAGAACCAGACTATGATTGTTTTGAACCAGTGCGCGATCGCATTCGTAAAGGACAAGGAATGATTCGCAAACACGGAGCAGATTATCTAGCTTATACTCTGTTAGATTCGATTATAGATGGATTCTTCCCTGTATTAGAAGTTTACGGAGAGCGCATTGAAGAATTAGAGGATGAAGTGGTGGTGAACCCCACCCGCAAAACCCTGGAAAAAATCTATAAAATCCGGCGAGAATTGCTGACTCTGCGCCGCGCCATTTGGCCGCAGCGGGATGCAATTAATGTTTTGATTCGAGATAGCAGTGATTTGATTAGTCCAGAGGTGCGAATTTACCTGCGCGACTGTTACGATCACACGGTGCAGGTGATGGATATGGTGGAAACCTATCGAGAGTTGTCTTCGGGTTTAATGGATGTTTACTTGTCTTCGGTTGGTAATAAAATGAATGAAATCATGAAATTGCTGACGGTGATTTCGAGTATATTTATTCCTCTAACCTTTGTGGCGGGAGTATACGGGATGAATTTCAATACAGAGAAATCGCCATTAAATATGCCGGAACTGAATTGGTATTTTGGCTATCCGCTGTGTTGGGCTGTTATGGTAGGAATCGCCTCTGGTTTAGTTTACTTTTTCTGGCGGCGCGGCTGGTTTGATAATTTTTCTACTATCAAAGATGACTCATTAAAGTAACCGAATTGAAGATTTGAGATTGGGGATTAAAGATTGAAAAATTCAAAATTATGTTAGGTAAAAAGGTTTCCTGCCCCTAGTTGAATCCCTGCGATAAATCCTTGGATGATAATTGCCAACTTTTGTGCCCCCTGATTCATCCGTGAGTGATTTTAAGGGAGTTGCAGGGAAATTTAATTGTTGGGCGGGCTTTCGGGCACACCGTACAAGAGTTTGAATAAACTGAGATGTTGCACCATTGTCAAGAACAGGCTTTCCGGCCTGTTCCACAAGAGATGAATTTTATTGTGGAACAGGCCGGAAAGCCTGTTCATAAAAAGCTTATTGACAATAGTGCCAGATGTGAGAATAAACACAAATGTCCAAGTTAAGTGGGCGACAATTTAAAATATTCAATCTCAAATCCCAAATTGATTGACAAACGATCGCGTACAATAAATCTGGGGAAAAAGTAGGCGCAGGCGGTTGCGGATTAGCGAAAGCTTGTCTGAGGAAAGTCCGGGCTCCCGAAAAACCAAACTTGCTGGGTAACGCCCAGTGCGAGCGATCGTGAGGATAGTGCCACAGAAAGATACCGCCCCCCGATTTGAGATTGGAGATTGGAGATTTGAGATTGAATCAAAAATCAAGCATCGAAAATCGCAAAGTGTTAGGGGGTAAGGGTGCAAAGGTGCGGTAAGAGCGCACCAGCAGCATCGAGAGGTGCTGGCTCGGTAAACCCCAGTTGGGAGCAAGGTCGGAGGGACTATGGTTGGTTTTTTACCAGTTCCGTTTTTTGGTACCGCTTGAGGCGTCTGGTAACAGGCGTCCCAGATAGATAACTGCCCTCAAAAACTGCTTGCAGTTGAGAGAACAGAACCCGGCTTATGTCCGACTTTTTCCCCCCATTTAATTAAAATTACCGCTGGGAAATCAGGTTGACCAATCCTTTAGACCTGTTTTATGTTGGGAAAGGTGTGCAGTGCACACCGGGAGGAAGATTTTGGGTAAGGTGCACCATAAGCACCGGGAGGAATATTTAGTTTTTTAAGGAAAGTTTTTTATTAATATGAATCTGATACCAGTTAAAAAAAATAATGCCACTTTTGAAAACCTCCCAACCCGGATAGTCATCCGTGATTGCCACTTCTAAAATCTAAAATCTAAAATCTAAAATCTAAAATCTAAAATGGTATGATTTATCCGGGTCGCCAAAAGCAACTTGAAACATTAATTCAAAAATTGGGACTGAGGAAGAATGCTTCGATCAAATGGCATCTCCTCGATTTAGCCTTGACTCATGCGAGCGCGTCAGCTAAGGCAAATTACGAGCAACTAGAGTTTGTCGGCGATGCAGTTGTGCGACTGGCTGCGTCGGAATTGTTGTTTGAGATTTATCCTGACTGTACAGTGGGAGAATTTGCTGCTATTCGATCGATCTTGGTGAGCGATCGAATTCTTGCTAAAATCGCTGAAAGTTACGGGTTCGATCGCTATTTAATTGTTTCCAGCAGCGCCGCCGCAGACAAAACAGGCGCTGAACCCCGGCTGGCCGATGCTTTGGAAGCGGTACTGGCTGCGCTTTATTTGAGTACCCAGAGCTTAGAATTAATTCGCCCTTGGCTAGATTCTCACTTTCAACGCTTAGCGGCGGAAATCCGCAGCGATCCGGCTCGCCAAAACTACAAAGCTGCTCTCCAAGAGTTGACTCAAGGCAAATACAAAACTTTGCCCAAATATAGCGTGCAAGAAACCGGGACAGTGCAGGGCGGAGAGGATCGTTTTACCGCAGAAGTTCTCATTCTGGGAAAGTTGGTAGCAGAGGGAAAAGGTCGATCGATCAAAGCGGCGGAACAAGCAGCGGCTCAGGTAGCTTTCAATAAATTAGTTGGTAGTGAGTAGTGAGTAGTCAGTTGACTGTTGACTGTTGACTGTTGACTGGTGTTATCAGTTATAGGTTATTTGTTAGCTGCTACCAATAACCAATAACCAATAACCAATAACCAATAACCAATAACCAATAACCAATAACCAATAACCAATAACCAATAACTACTGCCAACAGTCAACAGTCAACAGTGATTTTTTTGAGTTAAAACATAGATAATAATAACAAAATATGCTATAATTGCTGTGCGATTTTTGAAATTATAATTAATGAAAATCGGAATAGCTGTATTGGGTGCAGGTCGCTGGGGAGTTAACCTAATTCGCAACTTTCTCGAACATCCCAACAGCCAAGTTTTAGCGGTGGTAGACCCGAATCGAGATTCATTGGCGGCCGTTCAAAAACAGTTTAATCTTGATGCCTCGGTGATTCTAGCTACCGATTGGTCTCAAGTGCAAGCCTTGCCGGGACTGCAAGCTGTGGCGATCGCTACTCCAGCTTCCACACACTACACCCTCGTAGCAGCAGCGCTCAAACAAGGCTACCACGTCTTAGCAGAAAAACCCCTCGCCCTCAACCTGACTGAAGCAATAGAACTCTGTCAATTAGCCGAAAAACAGCAGCGGCAACTCTTCGTTGACCACACTTATCTGTTTCATCCAGCAGTCGATCGAGGCCAAAGAATTATTCAACAGCATCAACTTGGAAAATTGCGCTACGGTTACGCCCAGCGCACCCATTTTGAACCGGTGCGCCATGACGTTGATGCTCTTTGGGACTTGGCTATTCACGATATCGCTATTTTCAATACTTGGCTGGAACAAATGCCAATTGAAGTAAGGGCGATCGGCACTGTTTTTCCGAAGGAATCAGGAATCAGGAATCAGGAATCAGGAATAAATAAAGAAGAAGCAGCAGAAATTGAAAATCAATTTTCTCCTTCACTGCTGACTACTAATCCTGCAGAAAAACTAGCAGATTTAGTTTGGGTAACGCTCACCTATCCCGACGGATTTCAAGCATTTATTCACCTGTGCTGGCTAAATCCCGACAAACAACGGCGCTTAACAGTTGTTGGCAGTTTGGGAACCTTGATTTTTGATGAAATGTCGCCAGAAACTCCCCTGATTTTGCAGCGTGGGAATGCAGATTGGGGAGGCGAAGAGAATAACTCTTTTGAAAGTGCGATCATCGCGCCACAGCCAACAAGCCTCAGACACCGCGAAGTGTTGAGTTTAGAACAAGTAGAACCGCTGAGGCGAGTGTGCGATCGCTTCCTCAATTGCGTGCAAACAAATACCCCCTGTCTTACCTCTTCGGGCGCGGCCTCCGTCGAATTAATCCGCATTCTCAGCACTTTGAGCAAATCCCTCGAACTCGGCGGACAGCCCCTAATACCATTTTAGATTTGAGATTTTAGATTGGGAAAATCACTCCTCAACTTTTGAAACTTCCCTTTTCCGTTACTAAGTCGGGGCTGTGAAAATAAAAACTTGACTGCTGATTGACAGGCAAAGAAATCATCACCGTAGTACCTTGATTCACGCCCGCGCTGTGCAGGGTAATGCTTCCGCTCATAGATTCCATTATCCTTCGCGAGATAGCCAAGCCCAAACCGTTACCGCCAAACTTGCGAGTTGTAGAACCATCAGCCATCACAAAAGGTTGAAACAATTTCTGCTGGTGCTCGGGATCGATACCAATTCCCGT
Source organism: Microcoleus sp. B9-D4 (assembly GCF_036705105.1). NCBI lineage: Bacteria > Bacillati > Cyanobacteriota > Cyanophyceae > Oscillatoriales > Microcoleaceae > Microcoleus > Microcoleus sp. B9-D4. Next base: position 37,517 of record NZ_JAUBTS010000029.1, on the reverse strand, counting down.
ATCTTTAATTGTCACCACCACCCAATCGCTTTGACCGCTGGGACCCGTCGTACTTTCAGCACTGCCGTTAAAACTACCAGAATTAGTCCTAGATTCTAGTCGCACAGATATATTAATGCTCCCCGACTCTGTAAACTTAACGGCATTGCTCAAAACATTTAAAAACACCTGTTTTAGCTTCTCCGGATCGGCATGAACAATAATCGGATCGTGAGGAGCTGGCAAACTTAACTTCAAGCCTTTTTCCTCGATTGGAGTCGCTTGCAAATCAATCGCGTCTTCAAGTACCTGAGTAATATCAACTACTTCTAACATCATGGAGAACGTGCCGGATTCTATTTTAGCAATGTCCAAAATATCATTAATAATATTGAGCAATTGCATTGACGAGTCGTGGGCCCGCTGTAGAAATTCCATTTCTTCATCTCGGTCATCGCAGTAGCCGTCCCGCACAATTTGAATAAAACCAATAATCCCGTTGAGCGGCGTTCTCAATTCGTGAGAAATATTCCCCAAAAATTCATTTTTTAATTGATTGGCAACTTGCGCTTCTTTGGTGGCGACTTCCAATTCTTTGGCCCAGGATCTAAGGCGCTGCACCATGCTGTTGAGTGCTTCTGATAGTTGATTGAATTCCCTAATTTGGAAATCTTGGGGCACTGTCTGCGACGCTTCCGTATCTACTTTCATCGCGTAGTCTCTCAGTTTTTCCACAGGACGCGCCAAGTCGCGAGACAGATATAAGGTCGCGATGATACTAGCAGCAACCAAACCTACAATTAAATTAAATAAAACTTGCTGAATTTCTTCCAAACCTGACAGAGCGTAATCTAAACGAGAAACAGCTAAAATAATCCACTTGCTGTTCTCCTGTGTAGTTGAAGGACTCGGGATAGCGGCGTATCCTGCTAGCAACTCTACACCATTTCTTTCAAAGGAAAATAGGTGGAGAAAAGCTTGTCCGCCGGCGATCGCCCTTTTGACAATACTTTTTAGTCGAGCGGCATCTGCCTCTTGGTCGATATTGCGGCCCACGCGGTTGACATTCGGGTGCGCCAAAATCGTCCCATCTTGGTCGATCGCCACCGTATAGCCGGCTAAAGAACCCTTGGGAGCGCTGGTTTGCACAGGCAATGCCGACTGCAAACTCAAAGCATAACTCAACTGCAGGGTATTGCCCCGACGAATGTAAACAGGAGCGCTCAACACCAAACTCGCTTGGCTATCGGAGCCTTCTTTACCCGGATCGGGAAAATCCTCAGCCCCCAAAGCCACCTTCTGATCGTTTGCTGTCCCCTGTCGCTGCGGAGGTAAGGACAGACTGATGTAAACGCTCTTGTCGTCCAGCAGCGTTTGCTGCTGCTGTACGGGTGGCCAAAATTTTGCCGGCAACGACTGAATCGGCTGCTGCCCGCAAGTGCTTGCTATCACTTGATTTGTCTTTAAATTAGTCAATTGCAAGCAATCAACCTGCGCTGGCAACCGCTGCCCTAATTGGGCGATAAACTTTTGATAATCCTTCGGATCTACCGACTGCAACATCGAGCTTTCCGAAGCGCCGATCAGATTCGACTTCAGCGATTTCGCCCACTGTTCAATAGTTTCTGCTTTTCTGACTGCACTTTCTGTCAAGTTTTGACGAGCAGTTTCCAGAAGCGTCGAGCGTGCCTTGCGATAGGTAACATACTCCCCCACCAGTAGAACCGGTACGCTGAGCAACAAAATCCGCGACAGTAAAATACGGCGAAAGGAGGATTGACCTAACTTAACCATAGGAAATATCTAAATTAAGGTGCAACACCCAACAGCGACCATTAAAGTGAAATAAACCAGACCGAAAGCGCGAATCTGTCTAGGGGGCTCTGCTGACTGGACAACACAGCTTCAGAACAACATTTAAACACAATTATAGAAGCCACTGTAGTAATCTCGATTCTAAGTGTGTGGACTTAAAGATACTCAGCAATTTGTTTGGCAACTGCCTGTGATCTAGGTCACACTTCCCTCTTCAATTCTCGGCTCGACTTGCGCCCCATCGCCCCAAGGCACATTTTTCCGGCTGGAAAAAGCGTCGGGTGGACATACCGCAGTTGCTTGAAGCTAGAATCGCATAGATGCCTTCACCCCAAATTAACAGGCAAAAAGTTCGGTTTCCGGCTAGTGTACAGAGATAATTCTTGCTAGATCGGACTTTTTCTTTCCGAATGCCTTCGAGAGATGGGCCAGAGATGGGCGATGCGAGATTTGGCATCCTGTCAAAGATTTCTTTTGCCATCCGATTGATTCGGTGACAATAATTCACCGGTCAAACAAAAAGAATGAGACGATCGAGCTGCCGATCGACTCTGACAACCCTAATGTGGGGAACCTTGGCCCAAACAGTGCACCCACGCTCCGTAAATTCGCGGTCTCGGCAATAATCTCCATAGCTTAATCGATGAAAAAAAACTTTAGCAATTATACGTATTATTACACAAACAACCGTCCGAGATATCATCACGCATATTTGATATCTCCCCTTTTAGAAATGCTGGCGACACTTCAGCAGACCAGCAAGACAAAACTCCGAGTTTTGGATCTCGGCTGCGGCAATGGCAGCCTCAGTCACGTTATCGCAGAGCACGGCTGCGAAGTTGTCGGCGTTGACACTTCAGCGGCCGGAATTGCCATCTCCCGTCAAAGTTTCCCCGATTGTCAGTTTATCGAAGCAGATATTTACGACCTTCCAGATACCGATATTTTGAACTCATTTGATGTTGTCTTAGCTATTGAAGTAATCGAACACTTGCTTTATCCTAAAGAACTAGCAAAAACTGCCAAAAAATGCATCAATCCGGGAGGAAGATTAATTATTTCCACACCATATCACGGCTATTTAAAAAATCTGGCTTTAGCGGTTTCTGGCAAACTAGATCAACATTTTACTGTTCTTTGGGATAACGGTCACATTAAATTTTTCTCAGTAGAGACGCTGACCAAATTATTAACACATGAAGGATACACCGACATAAAATTTAAATTTGCTGGTCGGTGTCCCTATCTTTGGAAATCAATGTTATGCTCTAGTAAGTTTTCAGGATAACCTGAAAACTTATGAGTGGTGAGTTGTCAATAAATTAAGTTTCTTGACTAGACCACCAGGCATCATAAAAAGTAAAAAATAAGTTTCACTAAAAAACAAGTAAAATGACTGTTGGCGTTTGGATATTAGGCGATCAACTGTGGGAGAAGCAAGCTGCTCTCAACCGCACAGATGATAAACCCTCCCTACCGATAATTTTAATTGAATCTTGGCAGCACGTTCAACAGCGGCGCTACCACCAACAAAAATTAGTATTAATTTGGTCAGCAATGCGGCACTTCGCTAAAGAATTGCGCGGCAGTGGATGGCAAGTTACTTACACAAAATCGGAGGACTTTGAAGCACCTCTCAAAGCTTGGATACAAGCTCACAATATCACCGAAGTGCGGGTAATGGCTCCGAACGATCGACCTTTTTTACAGCTCGTTCAAAACTTGCAACTCCCCTGTCAAATAACCCTAATTCCCAACAATCAATTCCTCTGGACAGAAACAGAATTCAAAGATTGGGCTTCAAGCCGCAAACGTTTGTTAATGGAAGACTTCTATCGAGCCAGCCGCCAACGTTTTCAAGTTTTAATGGATAGCAGCAATAAACCTGTGGGAGGGAAGTGGAATTTTGACAAAGAAAATCGTCAGCCACCCAAAGGAAAACTGGATACCCCGAAACCTCTCTGGTTTGAACCGGACGCCATAACTCAAGAAGTTATCGCACAAGTTAAATCTCTATCTTTCCCAACTTACGGCAAGATTGAACCTTTTCCCTGGGCGGTTACGCGAGAGCAAGCATTGCAAGTATTAGATAATTTCATCGAACATTGTCTCCCCGCTTTTGGCCCTTATCAAGACGCGATGGTAACGGGGGAGGAAACAATGTGGCATTCCCTAATTTCTCCGTATCTTAATATTGGCTTGCTGCATCCTTTAGAAGTTATTCAAGCGGCTGAAACAGCCTACCTCGAAAAAAACTTAAATTTAAACGGTGTAGAAGGTTTTATCCGCCAAATTCTGGGCTGGCGAGAATACATTCGCGGTGTGTATTTTTACGTGGATGCTGATTATTTTGAAAAGAATTGGTTCAACCACACTCAACCGCTGCCGGAGTTTTTTTGGGACGCTAGTAAAACAGATATGAACTGTTTGCGCCAAGTTTTAACTCAAGTCGAAGGCAGCGGTTACGCGCACCATATCCAGCGGTTGATGATTTTGAGCAATTTTGGTCTAATTGCGGGAATCTCGCCCCAGGAGCTAGAAAAATGGTTCCACAGTGCGTTTGTGGATGCCTATGACTGGGTAATGCAGACTAATGTGCTGGGCATGGGTTTGTTTGCTGACGGCGGTGTGTTGGCCTCGAAGCCCTATGCTGCTTCTGCCAATTACATTAATAAAATGAGCGATTATTGTCGGGGGTGCAAATTCGATCGCACAGTGCGATCGGGCGAAAATGCCTGTCCCTTCAACTTCTTCTACTGGGATTTCCTAGCGCGCCACCGGGAAAAACTTCAGTCGATCGGTCGCATGAGCTTTATCTTAGCCAATCTCGACAAAATGCCGCCAGCAGAATTGGCAACCATCCGCCAAAAAGCAGCAGAGTGGCACTTAGTCAGTTGACTGTTGTCAGTTGTCAGTTGACTGTTGTCAGTTGTCATTTGTTAATCCTTGGCAGTGGCTAATAACAAATAACCAATAACATTAATCAACAGTCAACAGTCAACAGTCAACAGTCAACAATGCCCCATGCCCCATGCCCCATGCCCTTAACATTAATCAACAGTCAACAGTCAACAGTCAACAGTCAACAATGCCCCATGCCCCATGCCCATGCCCCATGCCCTTTGCAATTCTTATTTTTTCCCTGACTTTTCCCTAAACATTCCACAGCGTTTCCACAGGCAAGTCTGAGGTTTTCCACAGATCCGACAAAGTTTTCCACAGAAATTAACGGCACGGTAGCATCTTGCTGCGGAATTGGGGATTTCCTTAACTTGCTGGCTAATTCCTCATAAACCGCCCAACACATAAAGATATGTAACAAAAAATGCCCTAAAAAGCTGATTCTTTGGTAAACCTTTTTTTTATCTAAAGGACTTTGTAATATTTCGCAACATTGACAAACCCACCCCCTCATAGCGCACAATGATGCGACCGACCTAAAAAAAGCGCTCTGATTTCGGCCGTCCCTGCACCTGTATCCGGCCGAAAGGGGGGTTCTGTTTTCAATTTATTAGCGAGACTAAAAAAAATGATGAACCCAACAGTCAGTATTTTTGCTGAAATTCCCGAAACGCTGCACGATTCTCTCAAAACTTACCTGGAAACCCATCCCGAATGGGATCTAGACCGAGTATTTTGCGCCGCCCTGTCGCTGTTTTTGTTGCAGAATGCCGATAGCGGTACGCCTGAAGCTTCGCGCAGTTATCGCCAAGCTGCGAGAGTTTATCTCGAAACTCTGTTTCAATCTCCTCAAGACTTGCACAGCAACAATGTAACTCCGTCCTCTTAAAGGATCAGGGGAGAGGGGGAGACGCGGTTTCTGGGAAGGATTTTAGTTGACCGAGAGGGCGCCCACTGCATAGGTGTCAACTTAAGCTTAAAATCCCTGAGAACTATCGCTTATAGCTTAATGCAGAGCCCCATTGCATCTCCCTTAAGAAGCAGGGCGGTTTCATTCTCACGAAAATCGCGATTTTGTAGGGGTAGTGCTACCCCTACTCCCCGTGCCTACCCCCTCCACTGACGAGGGAATCGGTGTTTCAAATATTGGGGCAACCACGGGGGGATTGGGGCAACCACGGGGGGATTGGGGCAACCACGGGGGGATTGCCCCTACAAGAGAATGAAAAATCCCCCCGGACAATCAGGGGATGCCGGGGGGATAAACTGCCTTAATCGTCAAACAGTAGACGGGTAGTACATAAGACGCGCTTGTTTACACGCATGGTGCTTATGGTTGAAAACTACATCATGCCCATGCCGCCCATGCCGCCCATGCCGCCCATGCCGCCCATGCCGCCCATGCCGCCCATGCCGCCCATGCCGCCCATGTCGCCCATGTCGCCGCCGGCTTTTTTCTTCTCGGGTTTTTCGACAATCACAGCTTCAGTGGTCAAAACCATGCCAGCAATGGAACCGGCATTTTGCAAAGCCGATCGCACTACCTTAGCCGGGTCAATAATCCCGGCGGCAATCATATCTTCGTACACGTCGGTGAGAGCGTTGTAGCCAACGTTGAACTCGCTCGCCCGCACTCGTTCGATGACGATCGAACCTTCAACGCCGGCATTATCAGCGATTTGACGCAAAGGTGCTTCCAAAGCTTTCTTCACCAAGTCAGCGCCTACTTGTTCTTCGGTGTCTAAAGTATTTCTGATCGCATCTATTTTTGTAATCAGGTGAATTAGCGTCGTGCCACCTCCGGCAACGATACCTTCTTCCACAGCAGCTTTAGTAGCGTTCAGAGCGTCTTCAATACGCAGTTTACGGTCTTTGAGCTCGGTTTCGGTAGCTGCGCCGACTTTAATTACAGCGATGCCGCCGGCGAGTTTGGCGATGCGTTCGGTTAGCTTTTCCTTGTCGTAGTCGGAATCCGTCGCTTCTAGCTGTTTGCGGATTTGCTCGATCCGTTTTAGCACGTCAGCTTTGTGTTCTTCGCCTGCAACAATGATCGTGTTTTCTTTGTCGATCGTAATTTTGCGGGCGGTACCGAGCATTTCTAGGGTTGCCGTATCGATGCTGAGTCCGACTTCTTCAGAAATCAGTTGACCGCCGGTGAGTACGGCGATATCTTGAAGCATAGCTTTGCGTCGATCGCCAAAACCAGGAGATTTGGTTGCTGCGATGTTCAATACGCCGCGGGCTTTGTTGACTACCAGAGTTGCCAAAGCTTCGCCTTCAATATCTTCGGCGATAATTAGCAGCGGTTGACCTGTGCGGGCGATTTTTTCGAGAACTGGAATTAGTTCTTGAATCGAGCTAATTTTTTTGTCGGTAATCAGGATGCGAGCGTTTTCGTACTCAACTTCCATGCGATCGGTGTTAGTGACGAAATACGGAGAAAGATATCCGCGATCGTACTGCATCCCTTCGACAACTTCCAATTCCGTTGTCAGAGATTTCGACTCTTCAACAGTAATTACGCCGTCTTTGGTGACTTTTTCCATTGCTTGGGCAATCATGGCGCCGACTTCTTCGTCGTTACCGGCGGAGACAGTAGCGACTTGAGCAATGGCGCTTCCTTCGACGGGTTTCGCCAATTTCTCGATTTCCAGCACCAAGTGGGCGATCGTTTTTTCAATACCCCGGCGCAGCGCGACTGGGTTTGCGCCTGCTGCGACATTCTTCAAACCTTCGCGAATGAGGGATTGAGCGATAACCGTTGCGGTTGTAGTGCCGTCGCCTGCGATATCTTTAGTTTTGGAGGCGACTTCTTGAATTAAGCGAGCGCCGGCATTTTCCAGGGGGTCTTCGAGCTCGATATCCCTAGCAACGGTGATACCGTCGTTAACGATTTGGGGAGCGCCGTATTTCTTTTCCAATAGGACGTTCCGGCCTTTCGGGCCCAAGGTGATGCGGACAGCATCGGCGAGTTGATTGACGCCGCGTTCTAGTGCCCGCCGAGATTTGTCGCTAAATGCAACTATTTTTGTCATGTTTGTCTCCAATCGCTTACATTAGCAAATTTAGCACTCTCTGAGTCTGAGTGCTAAGCCGATCGATTTTTGATTGTAGCGCGCCTCAACGGTGTGGGGGATTAGGGGGACGGATGGGAGATTTGGGCGCGATCGTTCCGGGTGGCTAAGGACAGGGCAATGCCGTGTCCCCACATATCTCGTGTCCCCACAGATATAATGTGGTTTGTTACATATCGATATAATCAGGTTTTGGTTCAGGCCTAAACCTAATTTTGATGGCGCGTTATCCCAAAGCAGAATTTTTAATAAAAATTTCTTAACTTGTGTTTTCGGTCATCTACCTTTCGATAGAGCTTCTATTCTTTTTTTCAAACTTCTACCTTCTATGGATCGTCAATTAAATAATTTCCCTTTTTTCTTGTGGGATGGGCGTCCCGCCCGTCTATTGGGGACGGGCGGGACGCCCATCCCACAACAGTCATGAAAAGTGGATTTTATTTAATTCTCATCCCTATAGCAACCGCCAAGACTATTAGGACGTTCTTAATTGCTAAAAACCTTGGGGAAGATTCCTTCTTCCTTCAGCATCCATCCGTTACATCCCGTACATTGCTCGTTGCGGAACCTTCTTTCTTTCCTCAATCAATCTCAAATTACGCACTAACAAATGGCTCGTTATTCTCGACTGCAAAAACTCGGCTCTTATATGCGCCCGCACTGGAAACCAACCTTCTGGGGCGTTTTTTCGCTATTAGTTGTCAATGCTGTGGGCGTTTACATTCCCCTACTGATTCGGAATGCAGTGGACACTCTGCAAGTGGCGACTAAATTTGACGAAGTTTTCAACTTCGTGGCACTAATTCTGATTCTCGCCTCAATTATGTGGGTAATTCGGATGGCGTCGCGGATTTTGCTGTTTGGCGTCGGGCGTCAAGTCGAATTTGACCTCAAACAGCAAATATTTAATCATTTATTAACATTAGAACCGTCTTATTTTGCAGCCAATACGGTAGGAGATTTAATTAACCGCGCTACTTCCGATTTGGACAATATTCGGCGCTTGGTGGGGTTTGCGGTACTCAGTTTAGCGAATACGGCATTTGCCTATGCTTTGACTTTGCCGGTGATGCTGGGGATTAATGTAAGGTTGACACTGTTTGCGATCGCAGTTTATCCTTTAATGCTGGTTTTGGTACAGTTATTTAGCGACAAACTTCGCATCCAACAGTTAGCCGTGCAAGAGGAATTGTCGGCGATGAGCGATTTAATTCAGGAAGATATGAGCGGGATGTCCGTAATTAAAATCTACGCTCAAGAAGAAAACGAACGCCGAGCTTTTCGCAATTCCAATGCGAAGTTGCTATCAGCAAATTTGGAATTAGCAAAAACTAGAAACTTTATTTTTCCGCTGCTGGGCGGTTTGGCAAGCATCAGTTTGTTGGTGCTGCTTTCTGCTGGTGGCGGGGCAATTGCTAATGGTCAAATTAGCATTGGCGATTTTGTGGCGTTGCTGATTTATGTCGAGCGTTTGGTGTTTCCGACGGCGCTGTTGGGTTTCACAATTACTGCTTACCAGCGGGGAGAAGTGAGTGTCGATCGCATCGAATCAATTCTGACTGTGGAACCGCAAATTAAGGATACTGCCGATGCAGTTGAACTGGCAACTCCAGTCAAAGGAGAAATTGTGGCTCGCCATCTAAATTATACTTATCCCGGTGCTAAGATACCCGCGCTTAAAAATGTTGATTTTACCATAAAACCGGGCGAAACTGTCGCAATTGTCGGGGCGATCGGATCTGGAAAATCAACTTTAGCTAATGCACTGCCACGCTTGCTGGACATCGATCCGGGCGAGTTATTTGTAGACGGACAGGATATTACCAAGGTAAAGTTGACCGAATTGCGCGGGGCGATCGCCTACGTTCCGCAAGAAAGCTTTCTGTTCGGCACTACCATCAAGAATAACATCCGCTACGGAAACCCCTTAGCGGAACAGCCGGAGATTGAAGCCGCAGCAAAACAAGCGCAAATTCACGCCGAAATCCTCAACTTTCCCCAGCAGTACAAAACAGTTGTCGGCGAGCGCGGCATTACTTTATCCGGCGGACAGCGGCAGCGGACAGCACTTGCTCGCGCTTTGCTAGTTGACGCCCCCGTGCTCATTTTGGATGACGCTCTTTCCAGCGTTGACAATCAAACTGCTACCGACATTTTGCGAAACTTGGCAACGGGAACCGATCGCAAAACGGTAATTTTTATCTCGCATCAAATGTCAGCGGCGGCCAGTGCCGATCGCATTTTTGTGATGGAGCAAGGAGAAATAGTTCAGAGTGGCACTCACGTTGAATTGGTAGGGCAAACAGGGCTTTATCAGTATTTGTGGAACCAGCAAAAATTAGAGGAATTGCTGCATTGACAAAGGATATCATGTCCGGTCGATTACCCTGATTCCTGTAGGGGCGGGTTCACCAATAATATTTGCCAAAAACGGACAATCTCACAAACGGGCCCCGGCAATTGTATTATGGGCGATCGGACATCATATGATAAATACTTTGAGTCATCTATACTTAGACCCTAGATAAGTAGGTTGGTGCAAATAAACTGGTCACGAGGAGGGCGGGTTTTGTGAGAATAAATTGGCTGCTAGCATAGCTCCCGGCTAAACCCGCCCGACCCATCTAATGTTTATTTGTAACCACCTACTTAACTAGGAAAGTTACTGTTAAAATTGCTCCCACTAACTGCATCCCTAATCATATGATTTTGGTGCTAAAAAAGCGACCAAATTTATTGCTAACCGATTTTAATTAGCTACATTACTGAATGGAATTTCTTCTGCTTCTTGAAACAATTTAATCGATTGCAGACTATCTGAAGCAGCATCCCAAAGAATGAATTGGAAGCAGTCAGGAATATCGCGGATTGTCAGTGATTTTGAATTAGCAAGCAGGTGAATATTAGCATTGTGACAAGCTTCAAGATTATAGTTAGGTATTCGCTCCGAAAGATGATGAATATTGTGGTAAGCAATATCAGCAGAAAACCAATTGAGAATAGTCGGTAATTTTAGGTAACTACTGCCTTCAATTGCGCCCAGAAGATAGTCCCAACCTTCGGCTTTATGAGCGTAGGAACCGTCAAAATTATGCTGAACAAAGAAAATACAGATAAATATCGCTGCTGAACAGGTCATGACAATTGAGTAAACACTCCAGAAAAAGCCAAACCCCAGTAAGTTGCTCAGATAAATCCAGCTACCAACAACACAAATATTGTTGAAGAGTAAATCCCAAAACTCAGCCGTCGTATACCAATGTTTAGATTTATAAGAAGCAATGATTGCAGATAAACCCATGCCTAAATCTTGCTTGAGACAAGCAAAAATATGTCGGATAAAACCCGTAATTCCTAAGATTAGCGCGAGTCGGGGCTTAATAATTAGATAGAAAAAACCACCGGGAAACAGCATCAATGGGTGTCTGAGTAACTGATAGATCTTTTGACTAAATGGACTTAGCGCCGCAAATTTTTCGGTGGATATCAACGCCGAAGGGCCTCGGTACATATCCCAATTACCATTATGTTTGTGGTGATAAGCGTGCCCCCTCGACCAGGGATACTGAGGAATCGCATTGATGATACCTAGCAGAAAACCCATAATGCGATTGACTTTTTTGGAACTAAAAAGAGAATAGTGTCCGCAATCGTGCATCAAAGAGAAACAACGTCCTGAAAAAAGTGTCATCAACACCATTATCGGCGGCAGCAAGAATACAGAAATAGCAACAGCTTTAAATGCTAAAAACCATAAGAATATATAAGGAATAACTGTATTGAGTATTTGGCAAGTAGCTTTCAAATTGTTGCTCTTCATATAAGGAGCCAGCACAAAATCCGACTTTTTGATCGCGCTTTTCATTCAGTATATCTATGGTGTGTGGATAAGTGCTTAGCTTAGCATCACAGTTGCGGGACAGCGGCGGATTTACCCCGGACTTTCCCCGTTTCTTCCAAAGGTTTTTTTTGTGGGAACCGATTTTTGCACATTTATGAGGTTATCACAACTCTGGTTTGTTTACAAAAAAAACTGTAAAGCCTGTTAGCAGCCGAACAAATTGCTGCACCGGAAGGCATTAATATGATTGATTGGTTGCACGATCGACCTGTGGTGATGTATGCCGCTATTTTTGCTTGCATCGTATGTGCCACACTTTACCGTACCGGGATCTACCCTCAACTCGATCGCACGCTCAAAAGTTGGGATACTGGCGAAAACTTTTTATCCGTTGGGAGGGCTATAGGGGCGATCGACAAACCGCCCGCCCCGGAAACCAAAGCTGACACAACATCCAGAAGCGCAGAGGATTTTGGATCAACTCCTTGAAACGAGAATTTGAGGAGCGATCGCAATTGCCTGCGTTTTTTGTGCTCGGAGATAGCTCGGGTTTGCTACAATCTAATCGCACACGCGACTAGAAATGGGTTATGACCGAACTATTAGATGAGGCGCTTTCTATTGAAATGGCGACTCGCATCAAAAGCAACCGTAAAAACTGCTTTGACAACGCTTGTAAAGCAGCGTTAGCCACCGAAGGCGCAATTTATGTTCAAGGCTTTTTAGCTGTGCCTGGAGTGCCATATAAACCCATCGAGTATAGCTGGATTGAACTCGACGAGCGAATTGTTGACCCAACCTTTCCCCATCTCGGTTTCATCGCTCAAGACATTCATTACTTCCCAGTCCAGCGCTTCAGCGTCAAGAAACTCAAAGCAATCCTAGAAGAATCAAAAGAAGATTATCCTGAAGACGACCCGCTGCCGATTTATGGCAATCAACCTTATGAATATTACGGTGATTTGATGTTAGGCGGTAGCGATTACCAAAATGCTTACGATTTGGCGGCCGCTAAATGCAGGGAATTAAACCAACCCAAAAAACAGGATGCGAACTAATTCAGGACTTACCAAAAAATGGTTTGGCGCGCTACTTACAGCGCTACTGTAGCAATTGTTCCGTCGATTAATATACTTCATCATGACTTCCCAAGTCTACAAACACGGCTTTTCCGTCTTCTGTAAAGTAGAAAAGTACCCTTTCGTCGTAATCTACGCTAAAGCTCCAAAACTCCTTGAGCCTACCGGACAATTTATGAGTTTTTAAGCTTGATTCAAACGGCTATCTGATGAACTGTTCCAGCTTTGGCAAAAACCTAGCCTCCAAATCAGCATCGCCTTTGATCCGCTTTTTGAAAGCACGCTTGAATGAAGAACTGAAACTGACTTCCACGATTATTCCTCTATCATTACTCTGAGTTCATTGATGTTAGCCGAAAATTTCAGTTCACCTTTTTGTTGTTCAATCTGCGCTGACTTAAAGTTTTGATACATCTCTTCGCGACGTTCTTCCCGGAGATATTGCTTCAACAACAGTTGAAGCTCTTGCTTTTCGTCAGTAGAAAGATTTTTGATCGTCTCGACCACATCACTGAAAGTCATAACTTACAAAACCCTATTGTGCTGATTAGATTATAGCAAAAAATATCCTTTTGGTTGACTTTTGTTTCTCGTTATGCGGCTCTGCCTCGTCTTAAAAAAAGCAACAAATCTCACTATTTACCATTTTAAACCTTCCAAGATTCAGGAAACCTCGAATAATGAAAAGCAGCCAATAACGGATCTGATTTCTGATTCCAAATCAAATCCGCCAATAATTTAGCCGTCACCGGAGCCAACAAAATGCCATTGCGGTAATGCCCCGTAGCCCATGTCAAATTCTCCCAAGCACTATCACCCAAAATCGGCAACTCATCAGGAGTAGCTGGCCGAAATCCCCACCAAAACTCCAGAATCGGATAATTTTGTAATTCGGGATATAACTTAATCGCTCCTGCTAGCAAACTTTGCATTCCAGCAGGCGTATTTCCTGGGGTGAAATCCACATTTTCGCTAGTTGCACCAATAATAATTCTGCCATCTTGACGTGGCACAATATAAATTCCCGTCCCGAATAGAACGGTTTGCAGGGGCTGGATAACTCCCCTATCTTCTGGTACACATACTGACAGCATTTGTCCCTTTCTTGGAAAAACAGGAATATTCAATAACTGCTCAGACCAAGCACCCGCCGCCAAAACATAACGGTCGGCTTGCAATTTTCCTGCTGTTGTTTCAATGCCAAAAACTCGGTTTCCCTGCCGAACAATTTCCCCTGCATTGCCTTGAATAATCTCAATCTGCAATTCTTTAGTTGCGGCCTGAAGCGTCCGAAATAAAGCGCGGTTGTCTACTTGAGCGTCGTCAGGATACCACCAACCGCCAATTACTTCTTGACCTAATCCAAACTGGTGCTGGCGAACAGTATCTCTGTCCAACCATTGATAATTAAGGTTTGACAAAAGCGGCTTTTCTTGAGGCTCATTTTGACAAACTGGTGCGAGAATTCCCGATCGCCAATATCCTGTTTTCAATCCGGTAATATCTTCTAGCCGTTCCACCCAGGCAGGATACAGTGCGCGACTTTGCAAGCACAAATCCAGCATCGGACTGGGGGGAATTCGTTCGGCTTGCGGGGCAAGCATTCCAGCGGCAGCCCGAGCCGTCGGTTGTTTAGAATCGGCGGTGAGAACCGCGACAGATGCCCCTCGCAATTTCAGTTCTACTGCTAGCGAAAGACCAATTATTCCGCCGCCAATAATCAGAATATCTTTAGATGAATTCATTAACTTTTATATGGACTTTCTGAGCTTTTTGACAATCAAGCATCTAGGATACAAGCCCCCGGATTCATCCGTGGAGAAATAAAAAAAACGTGTATCCGAGAAACTTGCCCCCCGAATTTATCCGTGGGGTCAATGCTTCAATCTAAAATCTAAAATCTAAAATCTAAAATCGATTGACCTCTCGGATTTCTTTATGGTAAGGTGCCTCGTGTGCACCTTACAGTTAGAATTCTTGCACAAATCTTACAGATTATCTGGCAAGGCGATCGTCCTATCTACCTTCCTTAACAAAAAATCTATGGTTGGGTTTTCCAGACAGTTTCAGAACCCTGACCCCAGAAACCGTCATATTTTGTCACCTTAATATCGCCTAAAACCTTGGTTTGGCAGGACAAACGGCGGTTGGAGGCGGGAGAATGGGGAGGAACCGAAAGTCGGGCTTTTTCGCGCCACTGGGACTCGGAAACTTCGCCCTCGACGGTGACGGCGCAGGTGCCGCAAGTGCCGAGGCCGTGGCAGTTGATGACTTTGGCGTTGCCGTTGTAGAGATCGATGCCGTTTTTGAGCAATACTTCACGGAGATTGGCTCCGCGATCGCACTCAAATGTTTTTCCTTGCGCTTGTACCTTGACCACAGCAATTTACCCCAGTTAGATTTATGTTAATTTTCCTATATATTATCGCATTAAATTCAAATAAATTCATCTAATATGGTAAGTGATATATTACCAATTTCTCGATCGCAATTTCCCATGACAAATCGGCTCTGGATCTACGATACCACGCTGCGAGACGGTGCTCAGTGCGAGGGACTCTCCTTATCTCTCGAAGACAAACTGCGAATTGCTCGACAGTTAGACAGTTTAGGAATTCCCTTTATTGAAGGCGGCTGGCCGGGGGCGAATCCTAAAGACGTACAATTTTTTTGGCGACTCAAAGAACAGCCCCTAACTCAAGCAGAAGTTGTAGCTTTTTGTTCGACTAGGCGGCCGGGAACTACCGCAGCTAATGATGAAATGTTGCAGGCTATTTTGTCCGCCGGTACTCGCTGGGTGACGCTGTTTGGCAAGTCGTGGGATTTGCACGTTATTGAAAGTTTGAAGACCACGCTAGACGAAAATCTGGCGATGATTCGAGATACAATTGAATATTTGCGGAGTCAGGGAAGGCGCGTTATTTACGATGCTGAACACTGGTTTGACGGCTACAAACACAATCGAGATTATGCTATTAAAACTTTAGAAGTAGCCGCCGATGCCGGTGCAGAATGGCTGGTGCTTTGCGATACTAACGGCGGTACTTTGCCTCACGAAGTCAGTCAGGTTGTTCGCGAGGTGGCAGAAATAATAGAAAGTTGGGATATTTCGGAATCGGAAATTCACCCCCCCCAACCCCCCCTTATTAAGGGGGGGAGAAAGTCTCAAATTCAACCCCTTATTAAGGCGGGCAGAAAGTCTCAAATTCAACCCCTTATTAAGGCGGGCAGAAAGTCTCAAATTCAACTGGGAGTTCACACTCACAACGACTCAGGAGTTGCGGTTGCTAATGCTTTGGCTGCTGTGCGGGAAGGAGTGAGGATGGTACAGGGAACTATAAACGGTTACGGCGAACGCTGCGGCAATGCCGATTTATGTTCCTTGATTCCTAATTTTCAGCTAAAGTTGGGTCAGAATTGCATTGAAGACGAGCAATTAGTTAGATTAACTCAAGTAAGTCGATCGATTAGTGAAATTGTCAATCTTGCTCCCGACGATCGTGCTCCTTTTGTCGGTCTTTCGGCTTTTGCTCACAAAGGCGGAATTCATGTATCGGCGGTTGAGAAAAATCCGTTAACTTACGAACATTTGGAACCGGAAAAAATTGGCAACAGGCGGCGAATTGTGATTTCGGATCAAGCTGGTTTGAGCAATGTTTTGGCGAAGGCGCGCACTTTTGGCATGGATCTCGATCGCAAAAATCCTGCTTGCCGCCAAATTTTGGAAAAATTGAAAGATTTGGAAAGCCAGGGATATCAATTTGAGGGTGCTGAGGCTTCTTTTGAATTGTTAATGCGGGAGGCCTTGGGCAAGCGCAAGCGTTTATTTGAAATCAAAGGTTTTCAAGTTCACTGCGATAAAGGTAGGGAGGAAACAGTTAATTCTTTAGCAACGGTGAAAGTGACTGTTAACGGTCAAGATATTCTGGAATGCGCGGAAGGAAATGGGCCTGTTTCGGCACTTGATGCGGCTTTGCGGAAGGCTTTGCGGAATTTTTATCCGGCCATTACTGATTTTAACTTAACCGATTATAAGGTGCGAATTCTGGACGGATGTGCGGGAACTTCTGCTAAAACTCGCGTGTTGGTTGAGTTTAGCAACGGTCAAGACCGCTGGACGACTGTGGGGGTTTCTGGTAATATTTTGGATGCTTCTTATCAGGCGGTTGTTGAGGGTTTGGAGTATGGTTTGGTGTTGGGAGATAGGGAGGCGATCGTTTTAACTGTGTCGAGTTATTAGGTTAACGGCGAAGAGAAGTTGCCTGAATATCGATGTTTAAATAGATACCAAGGGGAGCATCTCAATGAAAGCAGTCAAGCTAGAAAATTGGAGTTTTGAGGCAGGAGGAAAGAGTCAGAAGGAAGGAGCCAAAAGAAGTGTTTTTACAAATATGAGATGCTCCCCTACTTTTGGGAGCATCTCAATGAAAGCAGCCAAGCTAGTCGAAATTTGAGTTTTGAGGCAGGAGGCTCTCTTGCTGCGAGGCAGGAGGAAAGAGTCAGAAGGAAGGAGCCAGAAGAAGTGTTTTTACAAATATGAGATGCTCCCTACTTTTTTACCTCATTATTATTACCTTCCCCAACTATCGCTCGCATTCCTTCGAGCGTAGCGGGAATGCTGCGCGGGTCCATAAACATCACCTTGCTGCTGTCGCTGGTGCCAATTTTTTCACCCATATCCAGATAGTTTTGAGCTAACAAAAATTGTAAAGCTTCGCGAGCATTGGGGTCATTTTGCAGAGTTTTGCCGATTATTTGCAAAGCCTCGGAAGTAGCTTGAGCTTTCAAAACCTGACTTTGGCGTTCTGCTTGAGCTTTCAGGACGATCGCCTTTTGTTGAGCTTCCGCCTCCAAAATAGTCGCTTTTTGGCGCGCTTCTGCATCCAGAACTTGCGCTTCTGCTTTACCTTTGGCGCTGTTAACTGCTGACTCGCGTTCGCCCTCGGATGTCAGAATTGCCGCCCGCTTGCGTCGATCGGCTGCCATCTGCAATTCCATCGATTCCTGTACAGTTTTAGAAGGGATAATATCCCGCAATTCTACCCGCGTTACTTTCACTCCCCAAGGATCTGTAACAATATCTAAGTCTCTGAGCAAGATTTCATTAATTTGAGAACGAGCAGTAAAGGTTTGTTCTAGATCCAGTTGACCCATTTCGGCGCGAATTTGAGTCAGCACCATATTTACCATTGCTGACTGGAGATTTTCTACTTTGTAACAAGCTTTTTCCAAGTCTACAATGCGCCAGTAAACCACAGCATCAACGGTGAAGGAAACATTATCGCGGGTAATACAAGCTTGCGGGGGAATATCTAAAACTTTTTCCCGAATTGTTTGCTCGTACACGACGCGATCGAGAAACGGCGTGACAAAATTTAAACCTGGTTCCAGTTTCTTGCCACTGTATTTACCTAAAGTTTCCACCAGCGCTTCATTTCCCTGATTGATAATCTTGACGGAACCTGCGAGGGCTGAGCCACCGAGTGCTAAAAATACAAGTAAAAAAAATTGTTCCACGGTTGCCTCCTATAAATGTTGACTGTTGACTGTTGACTGTTGACTGTTAAATGTTTGTGGACTAATGACTAATGACTAATGACTAATGAGTAATGACTACTGACTAATGACTAATGACTAATGACTAATGACTACTGACTACTGACTACTGACTAATCACTACTGACTAATGACTACTAATTGCCTGTGATTAATTACGCATTTTGTTTAAGAATGCAAGAGATTTTCTGGCAAAACTATCAGAGTAGTGCCTTTCCGTCCGACGACAATTACGTTTTGGTTGGGGGGGATAGTAGCCTTCGTGTCTTCGCAGCGAGCTTGCCAAGAATTCCCCTCATAAATGACTCTGCCGGCTTCTCCGGGGGGAATTTCTGTTAAAGTTTTTGCTTCCTGAGAATCTGCGATCGCCCTTGCGGTGCCTTTGGGTATCAACCGCCGAGACAGCAGCACAAAAACTGTCGAAAATACCATCCAGAGGAATATTTGTAAATTAACGTAAGGTAGAACTAGAGAGCATCCAGCTACGGCGAAGGCGCTCAGTCCCATCATAAAAGCGACAAAAGCAGTGGGGAGAAATATCTCTGCCAAACAGAGCAAAGACCCAGCTATCAGCCAAAGGAGCGTCGGAGTCCAGATCATAAAAAGAATAGGTGATACTATTTAGATCTTAGATTGGAAATTTAAGATTTAAGAAATGCAAACAACTGACTCTGCAAGGGTTTGCGACTTGCTGGCCCTCAGAGCGATTTTTCGCGCCGTGGTACCAGGTTGAGGCTTCCATCGTACTCCAAGTCTGAGTTAAGTAACTTAAATTACAATTTAAGCCGGTGCAGACTGGCAGAAACTACAATTTCTAGGGGCCCAAAGGCAGTTAAGAAATTGATAGGGGCTAAAATCAGTTTATTCTCAAGCTCATGAATTTGGGCTGGCGAATCAAATATCTTCAGAATGTTTTTACACAAACTATTTCGATATGATCAGCAGTTTCTCCGAACCCATTTATTGCCCGAATCTTAGCTGTGCCGATCCCCGCAATACCTTTGGCCGCCAGCACTGTGCAGCGTGCGAAACGGATTTAATTTATCGCTATGTGTGGGTGGTGGGGCAAGCAGCCGAGGAAGTGTCGGCGGGTAAGGTAATAGCCGATCGATACTTTGTCATTGCACCGCAAATCTGGCTCGACAGCCGTCCAGCTTTGCCTCCGAGCGTCCCGGAACACCTGCCGGATACCATTATGCCTTACCTGCATTTGTATCCCCAACGGCTGCATACGCCGGAAGTATACGGTTATTGTTCCCTGGGGGAAGCACCCGAAGCGACAGAAGTGCTGTTGTTGGAAAATGTGCCCATCAATAATTTTGGTCGCCTGTATCCTTCTATTTTAGAAGCTTGGTCTGGGACAACCGGCGCGCGCCAAGTATACTGGCTGTGGCAAATGCTCCAACTGTGGGCGCCGCTATCGGAACAGGGAGTCGCTTCGAGTTTGCTGGTACCGGAAAATTTGCGGGTGGAAGGTTGGCGGGTACGCCTGCTGGAACTGCACCGGGGCAATTTTGTACCGACGCTGCGGGATTTGGGAGATGTGTGGTCAGGTTTGGTGGAATCAGCCGGGCCCGAGGTGCAGTCAAAACTCGGAGAGATTTGTCAGTTTATGCGCCGCAGCAGCATGAATTTCGACGCGATCGCCCTGGAACTAAACGATTTATTATTAGAACAAGCCGCTAAATTGCCTCTGCACTTAGAAGTAGTCGGCATGACCGATACCGGGCCGCAGCGCTCCCAAAATGAAGACAGTTGCTATCCGGTTGCTGCTGATTTTCAATTTAGCAAAACTTCAGGGGGCGAGAAATTAATTCCTTACTTAACAATGGTTTGCGACGGGGTTGGAGGCCACGAAGGAGGAGAAGTTGCCAGTCAATTAGCCGTGCAGTCCCTGAAAGCTTTAATCCAAAATTTGCTCTCAGAAATTGCTCAACAAGAAGAGTTGATGACGCCAACAATGGTGATCAAGCAACTCGAAGAAATAGTCAGAGTTGTGAATAATGTGATTTCTGCTCAAAATAATGAGCAGGGAAAAGAGTTGCGGCAACGGATGGGGACGACTTTGGTGATGGCCCTCCAGTTGCCTCAAAAAGTGAAAATTTCCGAGGATTTGCCCTCGAATAACAGCCACGAACTTTATTTAGTCAATGTTGGAGACAGCCGCGCTTATTGGATTGGCAAAAATTACTGTCACCGGCTGACTGTGGACGACGACGTAGCCTCAAGGGAAGTCCAGCTAGGACACAGTTTATACTGGGAGACTCAACTGCGATCGGATGCAGGAGCCCTGACTCAAGCTTTGGGCACGCGGGATGCCGATTTCCTGCGCCCGACGATTCAGCGATTTATTATCGAAGAAGAAGGCTTACTGCTGCTGTGTTCCGACGGTTTGAGCGACAACGACTGGGTAGAGAAATCTTGGGAGAATTATAGCCCAGAGGTGCTTGAGGGCAAAATGTCTTTGGAAGCCGCAGTTCAGTCTTGGATTCGTCTCGCCAACGAGAAAAACGGTTATGACAACACCTCCGTGGTGGCGACTCACTGTCGGATGTCGCCGGAGAGATTGGTACTGTTTGATCCGGCGGTGGCCTCAGCGCCGGCGTCAGCGCCAGTGTCAGCCTCGGTGTCGCTGCCGCCTTCCCTCGTCGCTGCGTCCCTCCAGAAGTCCGGGAGGATTCCAGAATCTCCGCTTTCAGAATCGTCCAAACAGTTGTTGTACCCCGAAACTTCCCCCGCCCCGGAACCCGTTCAAAAACAGCGCTCCAAGCTGCCACTGCCTCTACTGGGGGTGTTGGGGCTGATATTAGCAGGCGGCGGTTTAGGTTTGTGGGTGCAAAGCCTCCAAAGCCCCCAGCCCCAACCCGAACAACTTCCGCCACCGCCGGAAACTCCCGCCCCAAGTCCTTCGGAGACTCCCTCGCCCGATAGCGAGAGTCCCTCGCCGTCTCCCGAATCGACTCCTGCAGAAATTCCGTCGCCCGATAGCGAGAGTCCCTCGCCGTCTCCCGAATCGACTCCTGCAGAAATTCCGCCGCCCGAAGAAGCGGAAACTCCTTTGCCATCAGCGGAGTAAGGGAGATTAGACCTCTTGCAAAAATTCTTTTCCTCAATTGATGGGACGGGCTCTGGGGCCCATCCCACAAGAGTTATTTTTTCTCAATTGATGGGCCCCAGAGCCCGTCCTAATTATTTTTGCAAGAGGTCTATTGAATTAATTTGAGGCAGAAGGAAAAAGGCAGAAGGAAGGAGCCAGAAGAAGTGTTTTTACAAATATGAGATGCTCCCATCACAGTTAATGGTTTTGTATCATAGTCCGCTGGTAGAAACAAGATGGCTAAAAAGTCAGCCATCACTACAAAAAGTAGTTAAAAATGCTTAAGAATCTCCATGCAGCTAACAATTAGCGATTAGGAACTAATACCAATTTCATAAAGTAGCGCTAGATATTACCCCCCCAACCCCCCCTCCCGCGGGGGGGCTAAGACTTCATCCATAGCACATCTTTAGATAAATGGTATAACAACATAAGCTTTTTTATATTGACCACGAATTTCAAAGGTGGTATCCGCCACCTGATTTATCCGTGGAATCAATCCAAAATCGAAAATCGAAAATCCTCAAGAAAGAGCATTTATCCGTGGGGTCGCCTCTAAAATCTAAAATCTAAAATCTAAAATCTAAAATCGATTGACGGCGCACAATTTATTAACTATAATTACCAGGCCAAAACTAACAAAAATCTTACGCCTAACAGTTTTTCTCAAATAACCGTTAAACTATTCTAACGTTTGCGCGTACCCAACGTTGCAGGCACAACCTATATCTGTTAAGGATTCGTCCTGATTCACAGGAGCAAGATTTTAAAATATGCATCTCAGCGAACTGACTCACCCAAACCAATTACACGGCCTCTCGATTCATCAACTCGAACAAATTGCCCGACAAATTCGAGAAAAGCATTTAGAAACTGTAGCCGCTAGCGGCGGCCACCTCGGCCCAGGATTGGGTGTAGTCGAACTGACCTTAGCACTCTACCAAACACTCGACCTCGATCGCGACAAAGTTACCTGGGATGTCGGCCACCAAGCTTATCCTCACAAATTAATCACCGGCCGCTACAACCAATTCCACACGCTACGCCAAAAAGACGGCGTTGCAGGCTATCTCAAGCGCTGCGAGAGCAAATTTGACCACTTCGGCGCAGGCCACGCTTCCACAAGCATTTCCGCAGCGTTAGGAATGGCGATGGCGCGCGATCTCAAGGGGGAAAACTTTAAAACTGTAGCAGTCATCGGCGACGGCGCCTTGACTGGTGGCATGGCACTCGAAGCGATTAACCACGCGGGCCATATGCCGAAAACCAATTTGTTAGTTGTGCTCAACGACAACGAGATGTCAATCTCGCCCAACGTCGGCGCAATTACCCGCTATTTGAACAAGATGCGATTGTCGCCACCGGTGCAGTTTCTCAAAGATAACTTAGAGGAACAATTCAAACACATTCCCTTTGTCGGCGAAACTTTTACTCCTGAAATGGAACGCCTCAAAGAAGGGATGAAACGCTTGGCCGTCTCGAAAGTTGGAGCAGTAATTGAAGAATTGGGCTTTACTTACATGGGCCCGGTAGATGGACACAATTTGGAAGAGTTAATTGCCACTTTCAAACAAGCTCATACTATTCAAGGGCCGGTGTTGGTTCATGTGGTGACGGTAAAAGGCAAAGGATATGCGATCGCCGAAAAAGACCAAGTAGGATATCATGCCCAAAATCCTTTTAACTTAGCCACAGGCAAAGGCATTCCCTCCACTAAACCCAAGCCTCCAGCTTACTCGAAAGTCTTTGCCCACGCCCTAGTCAAGCTAGCAGAAGATAATCCCAAAATTGTCGGCATTACCGCTGCGATGGCAACCGGAACAGGTCTGGATAAACTTCATGAAAAACTGCCTAAACAGTACATTGATGTCGGGATTGCCGAACAGCACGCCGTGACTTTATCCGCTGGTTTAGCCTGCGAAGGAATGCGCCCGGTTGTGGCAATTTACTCGACATTTGTGCAGCGGGGATACGACCAAATAATTCACGATGTTTGTATCCAAAATTTGCCAGTTTTCTTCTGTTTGGATCGCGCCGGCATTGTCGGGGCTGACGGGCCAACTCACCAAGGAATGTACGACATTGCCTTCTTGCGGTGCCTGCCAAATATGGTAGTTATGGCACCAAAAGATGAGGCAGAATTGCAGCGGATGGTAGTCACAGGAATCAACCACACAAGTGGCCCGATCACCATGCGTTACCCGCGCGGCAACGGTTACGGCGTGCCTTTGATGGAGGAAGGTTGGGAAGAGTTGCCGATCGGCAAAGCCGAAATTCTCCGCAACGGCGACGATGTGCTGATATTGGGTTACGGTTCAATGGTTTATCCGGCAATGCAAACCGCCCAGATTCTGAGCGAACACGGTATTGAAGCAACTGTCATCAATGCGCGTTTTGTCAAGCCTTTGGACACCGAATTAATCTTGCCTTTAGCACAGCGAATCGGCAAAGTTGTCACAATGGAAGAAGGCTGTTTGATGGGAGGCTTTGGTTCAGCAGTAGCTGAATCTTTGCTCGACAATAATATCCTGGTGCCGCTGATCCGGCTGGGCGTACCGGATACATTAGTAGATCATGCAACGCCAGAGCAATCATTTGCAAGTTTAGGATTAACTCCGTCGCAAATGTGCGATCGTATCTTAGCAACATTCAGCCGCAAACAGTCACCCGTTAGCGTGTAAATAGCTAGAATTGTAGGGTGGGTGCTGCCCCACCATTGGTGTCAACAAACACCCTATTTCCCGAAGTCCGGCAGGGGTTTAAACCCCTGCCTCAAAGCTAAAGTCCTCTCAAGAGGACTGAAAAACTCATTAGTCCTACTATATAGTTAAGGTCATTAGTTGATAGCCATCGATCGAAGAGGAGGATTTTATGGGAGAAGCTAACCGCCGAAAAAGATTCGATTCAAATTACGGTAACAGCCTTAATATTGGATGTTTTATCGCTGCTTATACTTCCAGCGATGCTCATGCTGTCTACCTTGGAATTGGAAGAAAGGGAAGCGTAGAACGCAGACTTATATCAGCTCACGCAAGCATCCTTGACGCATGGAAAATACTTGTTTATTGCCAAGATATTTTATCTAAGCTTAAATATTTTCATCTGCAAAGCAACGATCAAATTACTAGCAATTTCATTAGCAGTTTGATTGGGACTTACGGTGATTATTCTGATGACGATGCTGTTTATGAAGTGTCGGGCGATAAAAAAGCGCTTATGGATTGGCTGTCGCAAGGCAAAACGATCTTGGATGATGATTTGCCTTCCAATATTAACGTTTTGGTTGTAAAGCCCCCAGTTTCCAAAAAGTACAAAGTTTTTTGGTACGAATCACAAGAAGCTCCCAAAAATACTTACGGTAATCCCGAAGAAAATTGTGTTTTTACAGTCGGTAAAAATTCTGATGAACCCATTTCGGGGGGTGCTAACAAGAAAGTAATTTTTTTCAGCAGTTATGTAACCGCTGCCTATGTAGCTGACTATGTTAATCGGTTGAACAGAGATAGTTTAACTGAGGAAGAAGTCAAGCGACTGTTGTTTGAATCCAATCAGCTTCAAGGAAAAATTTAGCCAACTATGAATCAATGCTTTCAGTCATTTGTCATAGTTTTTGACGCCAGACAATATAGTACCATCTGACATAAAGGAGAATCAACAATGACTTATCTCAACCGAACTCGCACAGTATCCCGAAAAAGATTACACCCAAAACGTACACGTTCTTCAGAAGAAATAGCCCAATGGTATGCTGAAAGAGAAGCATTTTATCAGCGCTGCAAACCTATTTTCGATCGCCTCAAACCAGAATTGATTAAAACCCACTACAACTGGTACATGGCAGTTGAACCCGACAGCGGGGAATATTTTATCGACAAGGATGATATGCTAGTTGCAAACATAGCCCATGAGAAATACCCGAAAGCTAAATTGCACGTTTTTCGGATCAATGAAACCGGAGTTTGTGGCACGATATGATTCAAGGAACATTGGGTGATGAGGATGAGCTATTTTTTGAAATTTCATTGATTACTGATAACGGCTTAGAATTACCTGTTGATGCCCTGCTAGATACAGGTTTTTCTGGCTGGTTAGCTATGAACGATCAAGATTTAGACGGACTTGATTGGACATATGTCAAACAAGAAAAAATGCGAACAGCTAAGGGAGAATTTAATTTCGATCTTTATGCAGGAAAAGTGCGTATTGAGGGTCAAGAATTTGACATTCCTGTTCACGTAGGTGCGGGAGTACCGGAAATTTTAATCGGCCGCCAGTGGCTGAAAACTCGGCGGTTAGTAGTTGATATGTCTGCGGGTGTTTTGACATTGGAAGCGAGTTAAAAGCAAAATGAATTTAAAAAGTTTTGACATAGTAATAGTAGGAGCAGGCCCTGCTGGCGGTCACTGCGCGAGAATCCTAGCCCAATCCGGCAACAAAGTCTTGCTGGCCGAGCAAAACGACAATTTTAATAAAAATGACTTTTCTAGCGCCGCTACACCTCTAGAAACCCTCTCTAAATTCGATTTACCTGAATCCGTTATCGGCAGTTTTTGGCACAAACTTACTATTGAAACTAGCAAAGTCAGTCAAACTTGGGAGTCTCCCGAAAGCTTGGGAGTTGTTCTCAACTTTGCTAAGTTTAGAGAATTTTTAGCCCGCGAAGTTGAGCGATTTGGCGGTGAAGTTTTGTTGGGTTATCGCTACATTCGACACTCACAAGAAAACGGCGAAACAATAGTACAATTCAAACAGTTATCCGACGGTCAAATTATCAAATTTAGCACTAAAGTATTGGTTGATGCTACTGGCTTTGCTAGGGCGATTATGTACGAAAAAGAGAATGATAAGCCGGATTTTTTGTCGGGAACTGGAATTGAATATTTAATTGAAGTAGAGCCAGAAGTTTACAATAAATACAGCGGTGATTTAATCTTCTTTTTGGGCGATAAATGGATGCCAAAGGGTTATTCCTGGATATTCCCAATGGAACCAAACAGGCTGAAAGTTGGTGCGGGTCGCATTTTTTTAGATCCGAAAACGGTGAGACATTTGTCACCGCTGAAAAAATATATTGATTTACTGATTGATGAATATCTGAAGTCTAAAAATTATAAAATTATTGACAAACACGGTTCGACGCTGAAGTACAGTCGCGGCTTGAAGGATATTTATTGGAAAGAAAATAATGTAATTGCGATCGGCGATAGTGTTTCGACAGTAAATTTTTTGGGTGGCGAAGGGATTAGACACGGGATGGATGGTGCCCAAATCGCCGGGAAATATATTCAAAGGTATTTGGAGGGGAAAATCTCAGATTTTCGGGATTACGAGACGGAAATGCACCGCAAGTTTGCTCAGAAATGGAATATTTCGGAAAGTTTGGCGGTGAGAAAGTATATCGATGATGTTAATGATGAACTAACCGATAAAATGATTTCTTATTTAAAGTATATGAAAACTGAAGATGTTATGGAGATTTTATTTTATTATAAGTTTGAGAAGATTTCTAGAGGGTTAGGCGGTTATCTGCAGAGAAAAATCAAGGCATTGATTAATAAATTTCACTTGTAAGGTGCGTCCGTTGATTGATTTTTAGTTGAGTCAAAAATGTCGCGGATTGACGCACATTACTAAGGATCACGAATTAAATAATTTACACTCTTGAAAGTGGGGAGTAGGGGTTGGGCTTATAGCCCGCCCTTTCTGGACGGGCGGGACGCCCATTCCACAAGAAACATCACGCATTCTAAGTTATTTAATTCTCATTTCTAAGCTAATTTTAAGGCATTTTCTGCGGTGACTTGAATGCGAGGCAGCGACAATAAAGAATCGTCAAAAATGCTAAAATTTAAGTGATATGATACACCAAAAGTATATCCACTCGCTCCAATTAAATGCGCTACAATTGGATCGACATCGCCGTAAGGATAGGCAAAACATTTAACAGGTTTCTCTAATCCCCGTTCCAAGATAGCACGGGATTTGGCTGCCTCCCGCACAATTTCTGTCGGCGACAATGCAGTCAAAGGTTGATGAGTAGCAGACATAGAACCGAATTCAATCCCTGCATCCCGCAGTTGCAAAATTTCCGGCCATCCCATTAACTGCACTTCTTCAAATTCGGCTTTTTCCCAACTATTTGTCTTTCCTATTGACTCCGCTACGAGAAAAACAGTTGCTGTAAAATCAAAGCGTTTTAGCAGAGGCCAAGCATATTGGAAAAAGTCGAGATAGCCGCCGTCAAATGTCATCAATACAGCTTTACCGGGTAAAGGAGTTTTAGCCAGTTTCGCGCTTCGCCAATTCTCCCAACTCGCACTGTAATAACCGAGATTTTTGAGATTGTGTAACTGTTGTTCAAAAATCTGGGGAGTAACTGCGTCTAAACCGTCAGGAGAAATGCGGCGGTAGGAGAGAATCGGGACTTTTTTTGTAACGCTATGATTGTCCAAAACTTGAGGTTTCACCGAGTGAGAAACTTCCCGATAAGAAGATTTTGAGCCAATGATTTCCGGTGCGTAAAATACTTGCTTTGGAAACTCGTTTTCTTGGGGAATTTGCATTGTCGGTTCCCCCGCGATTGCCGCGGCTGACTCGATTTCCGGCAGCGCCGCCGCCGGGAGTGCGGCCCGGCGGCTGACACTTGTCCCGATCGCACCCGATCGCCTGCCGAACATCACCGCATTTTGGGGGTAAATGCCCCCAGCACCCGGTGCATTCAAACTGTCGGGCAAATTAGACCTTTGTTGAGCACAAGAGGCTAAGCGCGATCGTAGCCCTTGCTTGCCGTTGAGTGGTTTTCCCAGCAAAGCTTCTCGCACGACGGCGACGCACAACTCAAAACCCATATTTCGAGTAATTGTCGATCGCAATTTTTGAGCCGAAACCAAATTATTTTCCACCGCAACAGTGACAATACCGACAGCAACGCCGCCTACTTTCACCAGCACGTCTATTTCAGAAAGGTCAACTTTTATATTAGCAAATTCCTCGCTAATTTCTAAGACAATCAAATCTTTTTCGAGGGTAATTGTGGGGACTTCCTCTGCTATTTCTGGCTTGTAGAAATCCTGCAAATGCCAATGCGGACGCCCCCATAATTCTTGCAGAAATAGCCTCCAGTCATGTTTACGGTGCAATGGTTCCAGCAAAGTTTCCCACAATTTATTGCCTTTTTCGCAGCGATTGCGTCGAAAGAAGCGATCGAGAATTGGCCAAGCAAACTGGGCTGCAACCGCATCCGCCAACACCGAAGCCACAACCATGCCATCGCAAATCGGCAATTCAATAATACCGAGTTGAATTCCTTCTAGTTTGATCGTACAGCACAGGCGATCGCATATTTGCCAAGCGTAAATATCCGAAATTGGTTCGCTCACTTCCACCGTAACTTTCCAGGCAATTTCACCTTGGACTCGCTGAATTTTATCTAAAATATATCTGATTTCCTTTCGAGTGAAAATTTTATGATATTTGTGAACGTTACTACTTTTGACATCTCTCTCAATTCCTTTGTGCCAAGGTAGATTTAAACTTAGCTTTGCGGCTTTTTCTTGATAATTAACGAGCATTGTGCCGTCATATTCAATGCCCATAAAATGACAAATTTTTGCTAAAATTTGTGTTTTGTTATCTAAAAGCTCCTCATATTTAACTAATATATGATTATATTTATTAATATATTTGTTGCTAGTTAACATCGCGTGTTCCCAGCGATTGATACAGTGGTTTAAATCCCAACCAGCGCCCCACAATTCGTTAAAACTCCTAGTAGCCTCATACATAGAAGCTATTGTATCCATACCGTTTCGCAAAATATGTATGAATTTCGCATTCGGCAAAAAGCGCTCTATGTCATCAATAAAATATATGTGTTCCGGCGTTTTTTCCAACCAAACGCTGTTTTTTTGTTCAGCAGCCAAACCATCCAAAACTCTCACAAACCAACTAGCTTTAGCTTCCACACTTTGGCTGTCATCAAAATCTTTCAAAAGTTCAGGACGTTTAATCTCATCCTTAAAAAAAGCTTCCATTCTACCGGGCAACTTTCCCGCAAACTGATCGTATAGCAAATAGTGAAAAAACTTAGATTCGGGAAAAGAAATAACTTCGGGATGAGCGGCTAATAAGCTTTGAAGAATTGTTGTGCCACTGCGAGGAGATCCTACGAGAAATATTCGTTTCATTTTTATACTTTATAAGTTGTTTGTGAATGAGATTATTTTTAACCGCAGAGAGCGCAGAGGGCACAGAGGGAGAGAATAAAGAGGTAGGATTCATGTTCCTCTGTGCCATCTCTGCGGTTAAAAACTCTTTTCCTAACTCCAAGTAAAATCCTGTTTTAACAAGTCAGAAAGTTCTTGATTGTAAGGTTTGAAATAATCTGTCAATTGTTGTTCTATTGCTGCTGGTATTTGGCTGTATTCCTCGATCGCATTAATCTCATATTCTTTACTTGCGAACGCTCTAATATCCAAGAAATCTAACACTTCGGAAACAACTTTGTCGGTATTTGCCTCAAAATCTTCGCTTTTGAGAATTAGCAACTGTTCCCTCGGAAAATAATCGAGCCAATTCCTGATTTGTTCAACATAAATTCCTCGCGACAAATAAGAATAATGTTGGTGGTTGAAACTGTAATAACTTGGATCAGCTTTGAGCTTTTCAATTTCACCTTTTAGGCGATCGGGCTCGGAAGCGATCGCCTTTTCAAAATCCAGCTTTTCGCAGCCGATCGCCACTTCTAAATGATACTGCAGCCAAGCTCGTTTTACCGGGTTTCGCAGCATTACAATTAGCTTAACATCCGGGAAGCACTTGTAAACCCGCTCGGCAACCAATGGATGATAAATATAGTAAGCAGTCATCTCCCACAGCAACACCTTTTCACCCGCCACACTGCGAGTCAACTGCTTGCTGTACCAATCAACGCCCCGCTCAAAATTCAAATCAAAAAAGTGAATTTCGCGGGAACCTTCTTTGAGAATTTGCAAGTGATTTGCGAGATAGCCGGATAGAGGTTCCGTGCCACACTTTTGAGCGCCAATAATTAAAAAATCTGGTTCCTGCTTATTTTTCAACTGATCCGAAATTTTGGCATAGGCGGGATTATCCTTATTCAATGGGTGAACTTTCTCGGCTGGTTCGGGTAAATCCGCAACCTGCATTTTGTCCTCAAATTCCCAGCGGTAGGGCGGACAAAGAATCGTTTTTTGGCTTACAGTCGATCGCACGTACAGCGGATAAATGTGCCAATGATAATCATAGGCGTAAGCCCAACTCTTCTCGTAAACCCCAGCATTCACGTAATACTGACCGTTGCCTAAATCCAGCCTATCTACGTGCAGGCGGATTGTGCCTTTACCTTCCGCCAGCGGCAGCAATCGGCCCATTTGATTAGTATTAGTCTCAAAACAACTTTGACCGTCTTCCCGGCTGATTGTCACGCCAAAAATAGCGGACAAAATTGCTTTTTGTACAGAATAATTAATTTCCACAGTAATAGAATCGCCACTGTTTATCTCATCATCCGGCAAGACTTTGACATCCGTAATTTCTACTTCTAAAGAACCGAAGCGATTGTCATTAATTCGCAGTTGTGAATCCATACTCGTCACTTCAGGAGGACGCATGGGAGTGCGTTTTTCGGTTGGTGGGCGCATTTCCGACAAATACTGACCGACTACCACTTCTGGTTCCCCGTAAGCCACGATTTCACCTGATTTCAGCCACAAAGCCCGATCGCACAGTTTATGAATTTGCGCCGCGTTGTGAGAAATCAAAACAATCGCACAGCCTTGATTCTTAAACTCGGTGATTCTGTTCAAACATTTATTTTGAAAAGCCACATCACCAACCGACAAATGTTCATCAACTAACAGCACTTCTGGATCGGTGTGCACCGCCACCGAAAAAGCCAGCCGCATTTGCATCCCTGTACTGTAAGTCCGCATCGGACTATCAATAAACTGTTGCAATTCCGCAAATTCAACAATATCATCAAATCGGCGCGCCGCTTCCCGACGAGTCAAACCGGCCACCACCGCACCCACAAACACATTTTCTCTGCCCGTTAAATCCGAGTGAAAACCCGCACCCAAATCCAACAAACCGCCAATTCTGCCATTAACTTCAATAGTTCCTTCTTGAGCCTGGCCGATACCGCCAACAAGTTGCAGCAGCGTCGATTTTCCCGCGCCATTCTTGCCGAGAATTCCCAGCATCTCCCCTGGAGAAACAGTGAAATTGATATCCCGCAGTGCCCAAAAACGCGCCTGCGGTTTCATCTGCCGAAAACCCGCCAAAGCGGCCTGCATAATCGTATAAGGTCGATCGGCAGAATAGCGGTTGAAACGTTTCCCCAAACCCTTGACAACAATAGCTTGACGCATTTACAATTCCTCCACAAAAGTATTGCTTTGCCGTCTAAAAATTCCCAGTCCGATCGGCAAAAGAGCAGCCACAACCAAGCTAACAATTAACAGCGCCAGCCAATCCGGCTGCATACCTTTGAGCAGTATGGCGCGGTAAGCTCCAAGTAGTGGCACCATAGGATTTAACTGATAAAAAGGCTGAAATTGTTTCGGGACGCTGCTGATGTCGTAGAAAATCGGAGTCAAGTAAAACAGCATCTGCAAAAGTACACCCAAAGTGTACTGAGTATCGCGAAAAGTGACATTCAATGCGGCGAGGGGATAAGCCAAACTGACTGTCAAAATAAACTGAATAACCATCAGCAGTGGCAACACAAACAGCACTAAACTCGGCTGAACACCATCAATTGCCAGAAAGATAATTAACACCGGCAAAGCTAACATAAAGTGAATTAGCCCCGTCATGGTCGTGACTACCGGTAAAATTGCCGTGGGAAAATTAGGCTGTCTGATTAGCGCTTTATTGTTGGTAATTAATCCCGTTGCTTGAAATAATGCGGTTTGAGACCAACTCCAGATTAACAAACCGCTGAAAGCAAAGGAAGAAAATTGCGGAACGTTAATCGGTACAACAGAACGAAATACAAATGAAAATACAGCTAACTGCAACAGCGGATTGATTAAAGTCCAAGCAATCCCCAAAGTCGATCGCTTGTAAAGTAATTTTATATCGCGATCGACCAACACCCGCAGCAAATCGAAGAAATGAGCGATTTTGCGCCTGTAACCCACCCTTGGAACACTTCTCATCGCACACCTCCGGCGACTTGCTCAGGTTCCGACTGTAGCTGCTCTTCCGGCTCAATCTCAGCTAACTTCTGCGCCTGCAACTGCGCTTTTCTGTAAGCAAAAGGACTGTCGAGAGCTCCCAGCAACTCTCTGACTACCAACTTGCGCGGCAGCAAACCCGGAACCCCCAAGCGGCGCACCAGCCACCAACCAAGCCACTGAAACATAGCAAATTTCCAAATTTCCCAGCGCGGCACAGTGCGGTTGCGATCGCACGTGAGTAAATAAGCCCCAAAGCTGCGCCCGTTGTCCTGTAACTGCCGGCTCAAAGCCTCGGCGCTGCGTCTGTGCCGATGCCACACCAAAGCTCTCGGCTCATAAAAAGTCGAGTATCCCTTCGCCAGAATCCGATGAAACATCTCAATATCCCCAGCACCGCAAGTCGCAGTACCCACATCGAGAGCAACGTCAAAATTGCCCACAGCCTCGAAAACTTGCCGCCGGAAAGCCATATTCGCCCCCACGCCGTATTTGCTCGCCCACAGCAACTCCCGCGTCGAGAGCTTGCTACCATCAAATTTAAAACTGTCGAGGTATTGCAGCATTCCCCCGTAGCGGAGTTCAAATTGAATTTGAGCCTCTGTTTCTAGTTCCGCCGGCGCGACTAAACCGCTAACTGCCATAATTTCCGGGTCAGCAAACGCCGCAGCAATACCCCGCAGCCAACCCCGATCGGGCCACACGTCGTCGTCAGTAAAAGCAATAATCTCATGCCGCGCTTCCGCGATCCCGCGATTGCGCGCCCAGTCCAATCCTGGCCGTTCTTCCTTGACGTAGCGTACCGGTAATCGCGCGACGAATTCAGCCGTGCTGCTGTTTGCAGGAGCGTTGTCTATAACGATAATTTCGCGGTGCGGATAGTCGAGGGCGAGCAGAGCTTCCAGAGCGCCTTTGAGCAAATCTGTGCGATCGCGCGTGCAGATGACAACGCTAATTGACGGCAGGTGCCGATCCGCCACTGCTTCAGAAACAGCGCCGAACTGCTCTCCTAAAGTCGATCGCACCAACTCTTTTCCTAACTGATCCACAATTGTTTGCCGCACTCTCTCAGCGGAAATTGTTTGCTCCCAGGGATTGTTACTAACAGAAGCCCAGCCCAGAGGCCGTCCCCGGTAGCGAACTAAAATGCGAACTGCTTCGTATTGTTCGAGTTGCCGAATCGGATTAATCTGTTCGGTAAACTCAATTTCCATCACTTTTATTGCCATAACTTGCTCCGTAAAATTTTGCAACGGTAACTCGATCGAAAAATTTTGAGTTTTGGCTTTTAAGTTGGGGGTTGCAATTTCCCAATTTCCAACTTTTGAGGTTTGAGTTTTTGGTTTAACTTCCCCGAATTCAGTATATCTGCACGAAAAAAATATCTTCTACGGGCTGGTTTAGCTAAGGATAACGAGATATAAGCCATAAGGTGAAGGCACTCATCTGCCCGAATCATGTAATGTTTATTTGCACCTACCTACTTAGTTATTAATTGCTAACTCGTAACTTTCAAAAGCAACTAAAGGTTTTTCTTCAAGCGTTTCAGCAGTGCGGGGCATACCGTTAACCGCGATCGCCCCCGCCAGCGGTTGAGCAAAGTGAAGCGCCAGAATCGATCGCAAGTGAGCGCCTCGCAGCGGTTCCGCGCCTGCTTGCGGAAAAATATGGCCGACTGCTAGTTGGTCGTAATACAGGTAAACCCCAGCAGGTCGTTCCGCGTCCAGCAGACTTTCTGCCGCTTCCCAACCTTGCTGCAAATCAATGTTAATTTCATGTCCGCCCAAATCAGCACGGGCCGGGCCCCCTTGCATAAAACTAGAAATAGCAGAACGACTTTTTAGCTCATCAATTACACCCCGCAAATACCAATAACCGCGCAATTTTGCCCGCAACCACCGCCAAGTTCCCCGCATCCCCAAGCTTTCCAGCAAATCCAGAGATTTCCTGACTCCTACAGCCAGCCCATCGACAACCGCCGGCCATAAAAACGCGATCGCCACCACAATCTTGTCTACCAAAAAATAAGGAGTTTCGTAGTCTTTTATTTGCAGCGTCGGTCTGAGTTCCGGGTGTCGGCGGCCGATCAAAACATCAGATCGCCCTTCCTGACGAGAGCGGCGGAAAGAGCGATCGAGATTATTAGTTTCGTGTTCGTAATGATAGCCCACAGCCTCCCCCGCTACAGCAAAAGGTACACCAGCTTTCAGCAAACGCACCCCAAACTCGTAATCTTCTCCGCCACAGTTCCCGAAAGCCGAATCAAAGCCATCGAGACGAGCAAACAGTTCTGCATCCAAAGAAAGGTTGCCGCTGAGCAAATCTTGATAAGTAAATCGGTGACCAGGTTGGCTCATCTGATAAAACTTCTCTTCCCACCACGAGCGCACTTCCACGTCAAAAAACCTAGTTCCTCCATGCAACTTAGGCGGATAGGGGCCCATGACAGCCGCTCCCGGACGCAAAGAGTGAACCCGCGCATGGCTTTCCACCAAAGGTGGCAGCGCTTCGATATCGTCGTCGAGAAACAGCAGCAATTTCCCGGTAGCCGAAGCCGCTCCCGTATTGCGGGCGATGGCAGCACTCCGGCAATTTACCTCGATCGCCTGCAGTTTAAACGGAGCTTTGTAGTCTTGTAGCATTGCCAAAGTATCGTCAATGCAGCTATCTGCCACTACAATAACTTCCATCAGGTCGATCGGATAAGTCTGCGAGTGCAAAGCATCAAGAGCGCGCCGCAGCGAAGAACTTCGGTTGTGGCTAGGAATAATTATGCTAACTGTTAGATTTTCCATATTTACATTACAACAATTAACTTCATCTGCATTTCATCTCCCTTCATCTGGCGTTAAAAATAATCTAAAAATCCCTATTCATTGCTCCCCTTAATTTTTTGTAACAACTTCCGAGAAGCAAAATAAGCCATCGGCCCGCTAATGCAGCCCCGGAATTGAGCCCACAGCAAATCCCTCGGAACCGCATCCGGTTGCTTTCGCCAAGAAGCAATTAATTCAGGAATTTGCTTATACCGCAGCCATCCCCAAGCTAATAGAGGCACACTGAATTCTCTGTTGATTACAAACAGCCGCGTCCAGAAAGCATAGACTCCGATGCCGTAGCCTTGGAGCGTTTTTCGCAATTCTTCCCAAGTGCGCCGATGGCGGTGCCAGCTCAATGCTCTCGGCTCGTAGACAATGCAGTAGCCCGCGCGCAAAATGCGGGCAAAGAGTTCACAGTCTTCGCCACCCACCGTGGGTGTTCCCGCCCCCAAAGCTTCGTCAAACAGGCCAATGTAGTCGATCGAACTTTTCCGCAAAGCCATACTCGCCGAAACTCCCACAAGATGCACAATCAGAGGATTGCACTGCGCCCCATCAAAAACTCGGCGCTCAAATCCCCGCCCGTGCGGGCTGTACCACTCAAACCATTCTTGCGCTTCGGTTTCCAGTTCCAAGGGCATCACCAGCCCCGTGACGCACATAACTCGCGGATCGCTAAAATTCCACAAGAGCGATCGCAGCCAGTTCGGATCGGGGGCAGCATCGTCATCTGTAAACGCTACGAATTCGTGTTTAGCTTCGCGTAAAGCTCGGTTACGGGCAGCGCTGGAGCCTGGTACGTCTTCGCGCACATAGCGGACTTGTGGGTAATTTTTTACCAATTCCTTGGTAGCGTCCGTGCTGGGACAATTGTCAATTACTAAGTATTCCTGACCCTCGTCTGGGAGCTGCATCAGCGCGTCAAGAGTGCGCCGCAAATCTTCCGGGCGATCGCGCGTGCAAACTGCTACTGTGGCGATCGGCAATGCCTCCACCGACCCCCGCTCATCCCATTCTAGAGTGTCGTAGAGCCAGTTTTTCCACAAGTTGTCACCAGCAGCATTCATCAGTGTTTCCCGTAATTCGTCACCGCCAAGGTGGCCTCCGACTACGGGCAAAAGAGCTTGACCGATCGGTTTTCCGTGCAGTCGAATTAAAATCAAGGCTTTACTGTAACGCTCCTCAACCGTAATTTCTGGGGGGAGTTTGGAGATTTCCAGCTCAAGAATAGCTGTTGCCATTTTAGATTTGAGATTTGAGATTTTAGATTGGGAAAAAATCCTAGATACTCCGTATATTACCGGATGTATTTTAGCAGAAATTGTTTTAGGGGATAGCAACTTCTCAATGCCATACTTGCCGAGATTCGCGATCGCGAATCAAACATAAAGCCTCATTTTGTTATGGCTATTATTTATTTTTACTTTCGATGACCCGCTGATGTCAAGTTTTTTTCCTACATAATATTTTTTATCGAAAACCTTCGCACCTCGATGCCCGTGTCAATTGCAGGCGTTATTGGCCGTCTGCGCCATCCCCAGTCTCCCCATTAATGCCACCTCTAAAACCCGATTTTTTGATAAAACCCGGTTTGTGCGATCGCTCCTCATTTCAGCTTTAATTGCGATCGTATACTATTATCGAAAACATACCCAACAATTAAACGAGAACATCTCATACTTGTAAAAACACTTCTTCTGGCTCCTTCCTTCTTTCTCTTTCGTTCTGCCTCCTGCCTCCTGCCTCAAAACTCCAATTTATAGCTGGGCTGCCCAAGTGAGATGCTCCCAATTAAACACTTAAACACTCTCGCCATTAAAACTTTCCCCAGTAGTAATTATTATAACCATCCCCAGCCCTTTGTGGTTCTTCCGTACTTAGTATGCTAAATCTTTAGGAAAATGCCAAAACAGCAAAGCTCGCATTTAAAAATTTTAAAACTTTCTCAAATCAAATACACTGCGTTTTAACAGTTTTAATTTATTATTAATACCTTCAACCATTCCGTTGTTTGTTCTTTGTTCAAAATGTCCTACTACCTCCCCAAACCACATTTTAATCGTGTTTACGATATTTTTATATAGCCTTTCGAGCGAAAGATGAGGTATCATGTTACTGACACTCACTCGTGAGGGTCAAACAGAGAAGATAAGAT
>NZ_JAUBTS010000028.1:0-87768 GCF_036705105.1 Microcoleus sp. B9-D4 | reverse complement strand
TCCAAAAAGGACGGGCGGGACGCCCATCCCACAATAACAATTAAAATTGTAAGTTATTTAATTCGCGATCCTTAGCGAAGAAAATTAGAAGACATCCGTCCTACCATTTTAGATTTTAGATTTTAGATTTTAGATTGAAGAATTGGGAATGACAGATGAGCTCATGATTTGGAGCTGGCCTACAGTTGCATTCTTTTTTCAAACTGTATCAGAAGTAAAAACTTTAGGAGTGGCAAGAAGGAAAAAGGTTATTCATTTTTCATTCTTGCTCATTTTGTTTGTCGAGTTTGACCGAAAGCATCCAGGATACAAGCCCCCGGATTCATCCGTGAAGAAATAAAAAACCTGTATCCGATGAAACTTGCCCCCCGACTTTATCCGTGGGGTCAATGCTTCAATTCTTTAATCTAAAATCTAAAATCTAAAATCGATTGACTTCCTTGAGTGCGATCGACTAATTTATATTTGAAAAAATCCATAATAACTAAATTAGATTGCCGATCGGGAATTATACCTGCCCCGATCGCAACTCTGGACACGGGCAAAACTTCCCGCGCCCAAGACCCGATCCCCAAAATCTCAACTATGCTAACGTAGGCAAGCAGCAATCCCTTGTCACGAAGGCGATTAACATAATTTCAAACTATTTATTTTATTGAGGAGCGGTGTATCCCCTATGGCAAACCTGATCGGCACAGACAGCAACGACTTTATTCTAGGAACTCCGCTGGGCGATCGAATTCGCGGCTTAGATGGCGATGACACGCCCCTGGGTGCGGGAGGAGATGACACGCTAGAGGGCGACGGCGGCAACGACCAGCTTCTTGGAGGTGACGGATCAGATTCGCTGATTGGCGGTGAAGGAAATGACGAACTTATTGGCAACCAAGGCCGCGATTCTGCTCTAGGCGGGAACGGCGACGACTCGATTCGCGGCGGTTTGGGCAACGACATCCTCGAAGGCAACGACGGGATAGACAGCGTGGTGGGAGACGCCGGGGACGACTTAGTTAGTGGCAACGCAGGCTCGGATGTGATTGCCGGCGGTACTGGCAACGACACCCTCACAGGGGCTGACGGCGACGATTCCGTGTTCGGGAATGCTGATGACGACTTTCTCTACGGGAATGCGGGGAACGATTCTCTCAACGGCGGTAGCGGCAGGGATCAAATGTTGGGCGGTGGCGGCAACGATTACTTTACCGCCGACGAGGGCGACGACACTTTGTACGGCAATGCCGACAACGATTCGCTTTTCGGAGACGCTGGTAATGACCAGATATTCGGCGGCAAGGCTGACGATACAGCTTTTGGCGGCACCGGTTCCGATACCCTTCGCGGCGATGAAGGCGACGACTCGGTACTGGGAGATGAAGGTAATGACTTCCTGTTTGGTGGCAAAGCTAATGATGGTATCGACGGCGGTTTTGGCGATGACTCTTTGGCAGGAGGTATCGGCGACGATACCATTTTGGGCAGTTTCGGCAATGACAATTTATTTGGGGCAGAGGGTAATGATTCTTTAATCGGAGGCGAGGGTTCGGATACTCTGACTGGCGGCAGCGGCAGCGATGTCTTTGGATTGGGAGCCGGGCCTGGCAGTCTGGCTTTAATTACTGATTACAATGACACAGAGGATTTCTTTGGACTGCCGAGCAATTTATCTTTCGCTCAACTGCAAGTTCGGCAAGGTAACGGTGCCAATGTCAGGGATACAGTAATTACGACGCTCGACGGCAAGCTTTTAGCAATTTTGATCGACACTCCGGCGGCGCTGATAGAGGCGAATGATTTTATCGCTGTGACTGGGACGGTTACTCCCAGGCCAACTAGGACTACAGTTACAACCACAGTTACAACCACAACTACAGATATAGCGGAGGCTGCAACGGAGGCTGCAACGGAGGCGGAGTCTCCGACTCCAACTCCGCCTCCGACTCCAACTCCGCCTCCGACTCCAACTCCGAGTCCGACTCCAACTCCGCCTCCGACTCCAACTCCGCCTCCGACTCCAACTCCTCCTCCAACTCCAACTCCGCCTCCAACTCCAACTCCGCCTCCGACTCCAACTCCGAGTCCGACTCCGGCTCCGACTCCCACGCCGACTGCTTCGAGGATTCCGATTCCGCCTACTGTTAGCGTGCCTGATTCGCCTCTGCTATCAATTAGTTCGATCCCCCCGGCACCGACTCCCGGACTATTGCCAATGCCGAGCCAGACGCCTATATTCCCGACGGTGCCGAACCCGATACCCTTACCTCCTACACCTTACGGGTTTTAGGTGCGATCGCGCCGCTCAGTGATGAGTTTGAGTTAATGTAAAACTCACTAAACTCATCACTCATAACTATTTAACGTCTTGGGGAGTTTCGGCCGAGTCTTCTGGCGACTCGGCTGGAGAATCTTCTAGGGGAGATAATTGTTGGCTGTACCCCAAGAGCGATCGAAGTTTCATGCGGTGGATGTAAGGCCAGCCGCCATTGGCTTCAATATTCCTGAGCAGTTTGTAAAGTGCTTGGCGGTTGTCGGGAAAAGACGCTTGAAACAAACCGTCCCGAATTTCCCGGTGCGAAGCTTCCAGCCTCCGCAGCAGGGCCAAAAGCAGCAGACTGTCTCCCTGACAACTTTCGGCTAAAGTCCGAATCGCCTCTGTCAGCGATTGCATTTGAGACTGCAACTTTTCTGACTCTAAATCTTTGCCGTTGTCCATACTGCTGCTTCCTTTGAAATCTACAAGGCCTTTGTCCCCAGCCTTTTGGTCAACCGACTAATCGAGCTAGTCGCGATCGCCATTCGGGGTCATAAGCAAAGTAACTTAAGTAGGTTGACTTAAGCAATATTAATTTGCAGTCCAAGTCAGGAAAAGAGCACAACCCGTCGTACCATGTGTATTGGGCTGCGATCCGAACATGATTGAGAAATCATAAGTTCATGCTTATTTTCACGACGCACTAGCTTGATTTTTTAAGTCAATGCCGGTCTCGGTGAAGCGAGGGATCAGGATCTAAATGCTACCCTAAGCGCTGGCCTAGCCTGCCGGCGGGCAATTATATTTTGCTCGAAGTAGGGCTTTTTCTTAATATAATCCGATGTTGGATATTGAGGTTTGGAATGAAATATCGTGCTTTAATTGTTGCACTTTTAGCTTTTTGCATGAGTGCGCTGGTTGCTTGTTCTTCTGCTCCTGACACGACGGTGGCGACTACCGAGTTGCTCACCTACGACGAGATTAGAGGTACTGGCTTGGCTAATAACTGCCCTAGCTTGGCAGAAACTTCTCGGGGAGCGATCCCCATCGAAGCGGGCGCCACCTATAAACTCACTGGTTTGTGTTTGCAGCCCACAACTTATTTTGTGAAGGAAGAACCAGCAAACAAACGCCAAGAAGCGGAATTTGTGCCTGGTAAATTGCTGACCCGGTTCACGTCGAGCATTGACCAAGTTCAAGGTACGCTCAAGGTCGGTACTGACGGAACTCTGACTTTCACAGAAGAAGACGGCTTGGATTTTCAAGCTATTACGATTCAATTACCGGGCGGAGAGCAAGTACCTTTCTTGTTCACTATTAAAGAACTGGTAGCCAGTTCCGCTCCCGGAGTGGTTGCTATCAATACTTCCACCGATTTGAAAGGGGAGTTTAACGTTCCTTCTTACCGCAGCGCAGGCTTTTTAGACCCTAAAGGTCGTGGGGTATCGACTGGCTATGACAATGCTGTAGCGCTTCCGGCTACTGACAATGCCAAACTACAACGGTCTAATGTTAAGCTGGCTGACACTCGCACCAAGGCAGGCAAAATTTCTCTCCAAGTTGCTAAAGTCAACAGCGCCACGGGCGAAGTTGGCGGGATTTTTGAGAGCACGCAGCCTTCTGATACTGATTTGGGAGCTAGACCGGCTCTGGACGTGAAAATTCGGGGTTTGTTTTACGCTCGCATTGAGCCTTCTGTATCGTAAAATTGGCTTTCTGGATCGATCGAACTTGAGCAGTTTCTGGCCGTAAAGCTTCTGCTCGCCCTTCATTAGCCAACAGTCTTGAGCAACATAACTTAGGACTGTTGACTAATGACTAAATTTATGATTGAATTGTGGTCATTCGCAAGCTATTAAGTTGGGATTTTTTATTAATTAAAGTTTTGTATTCACAGCGCTTTCAGCTTATAATATAATTTTCAAAAATCCTGGTTAAATTCGGGATTGGGTCGAAAGCCTTCTAGCTGGTAAAAGTCTGCCTTCTGCCGAAAACCGTCGGATAATCCCGCTCAATCCGTTCACGTTCCGAAAACTCAACTGGTGTGTCCGCTATCACACCTATTAAGTGCTAGGATTACACTACCTAAAAGTGAATTTTTTTAGACTAGATTAGAAGCTAGATCTAAAGCAACCTCAGTCCTCTGCTCTACCAACCCTTATGTCACCATGTCTACCACAGTGCCGAACGAGCTAAAAAGCGAAAATTTGCAATTGTTGCGCGAGTACCAACTTTCTGGATCGAATGAAATCCGCAATCAGTTAGTTAAACTGAATATTGGACTGGTCAGAAAAGAAGTTTACCACTGGCTCAACCAGTGCGGTGAAAGCTACGACGATTTGCTGCAAGTCGGATGTATTGGGTTGATCAGGGCGATCGAGCGGTTTGATATCGCCAAGGGACACGCTTTTAGTTCCTTTGCAATTCCCTACATACGGGGCGAAATTCAACACTACTTGCGGGACAAAAGCCCTTCTGTGCGATTTCCCCGCCACTGGCAGTCCCTGGAACGCAAATCTGTAGCCGCGATTAAGGATTTGCAGGTGCAGTTAAACCGCAAACCTACGGATGCTGAAGTAGCAGCAGCCCTTGAGGTTTCTGTACAAGAATGGCAAGAAATTAAGTTGGCCCATCTCAACAGATCGCCTCTGAGTTTGGACGCGCCGATGCAAGATGAAGATGAGGGGGCGACTTGTCTGGGAGAATTGGTGCCCGATAGCAAGTATCGGAGTTTTCAGTTGGCGCAAGAGGATCAAATTCGCGTACAGCAAGCTTTGGCTATGTTGGAACAACGGACTCGCGAGATATTGGAGTTTGTTTTTCTCTACGATTTGACCCAGAAAGAAACGGCTGAACGCTTGGGTATCAGTGCGGTGACTGTTTCTCGGCGAGTTAAGAAGGGGCTGGATTTGCTCAAAGAGATTATGACTAAACAGCTTTAGTCATTAGTCAGTTGTTGGTTGTCAGTTGTGAACAGTTAACCGTTAACAGTTAACCGTTAACAGTTAACAGTGAACCGTTAACAGTCAACAGTCAACAGTCAACAGACTAATTTTTAGATACTGCGGACAAATTTATCGAGCCTTTCTACGGCTTTTTTAATTGTGCCTAAATCGGTGGCGTAAGACAAGCGAATATGGTCGTCTGCACCAAACGCAATCCCCGGAATAACTGCTACTTGCTGCTGTTCTAAGAAAGCGTCGCAAAATTCCAAAGAATTCATTCCAGTCTTGCTAATGTTGACAAACATATAGAAAGCACCGTCGGGTTTGATGCAGCTAATTCCAGGGACAGCATCGAGTAATTCAAATATTACCTGACGCCTTTCGGCAAAAGCTTGACGCATTGTTTCGACAGATTCTTGGCTGCTTTCCAAAGCTGCGATCGCGCCGTACTGTGCAAAAGTACACACATTTGATGTACTGTGACCTTGAATGGTGCTGGTGGCTTTGATTAATTCAATCGGCCCGGCCAAATAACCGATTCGCCAGCCTGTCATCGAGTAAGCTTTGGCAAAACCGCTGCTGATCAGGGTGCGATCGAAGATTTCTTTGCCCAGGGAACCGATGCTGACGTGTTGGGCGCCGTCATATATAATTTTTTCGTAAATCTCGTCAGCAACGACTAAAATATCTCGATCGACTATCACCTCGGCCAATGCTTTGATTTCCGCCGGAGTATACACCATTCCCGTCGGGTTAGAAGGCGAATTCAGTACAAATAACTTGGTTTTGGGAGTAATCGCTTTACTCAGTTGTTCCGGTGTAATTTTATATCCTGTAGAAGCATCAGTCCGTACAATTACGGGCTTGCCGCTGGCGAGTTTCACCATTTCTGGATAGCTCAGCCAGTAGGGAGCCGGAATAATTACTTCATCTCCCGGCTCGATCAGAGCCATCATCAGATTGTAGAGGGAATGCTTGCCGCCGTTGGTGACAATGATATTTTCCGGTTGATAGTTGAGATTATTGTCATCGCGGAGTTTGCGGGCGATCGCAGCTTTTAACTGCAGTTCCCCAGTTACAGGGCCGTACTTAGTCTTCCCCTCGTCTAAAGCTTGTTTTGCCGCTGCTTTAATGTGTTCGGGGGTATCAAAGTCGGGTTCTCCCGTACTCAAACTACATACATCAATCCCTTCGGCCTTCATGGCTTTAGCCTTAGCGGCGATCGCCAAGGTTATAGAAGGAGGAACCTCA
Source organism: Microcoleus sp. B9-D4 (assembly GCF_036705105.1). Classification (NCBI taxonomy): domain Bacteria; kingdom Bacillati; phylum Cyanobacteriota; class Cyanophyceae; order Oscillatoriales; family Microcoleaceae; genus Microcoleus; species Microcoleus sp. B9-D4. The sequence continues at coordinate 81,324 of NZ_JAUBTS010000028.1, read as the reverse complement.
CCCACTCGTGCTGCCAACTTAATCATTGGATTTTAGATATTAGATTTTTGACTTTAGATCTTAGGGTGACAAATGTTGATATTCAACCCTGTTGTTAGGGAATTATGACATTTGTTTACATAGTACGTAAAGGATTAAGCAATTAAAGAATAAAAATTAAAAAAGCTCTTAGTTTTAATTTTTATTTTTTAATTTTTAATTTTTGACGTTATTATTGTAACATTTTTGATGCCTCGTTACCCTCAACGCCGATCTGCAAGCTTATGGATCTCAAATCTCTGATTCGCGACATTCCTGATTTCCCCAAGCCGGGAATTCTGTTTCGAGACATTACAACTTTACTGCGCGACCCGCAAGGGCTGAGCTACACCATTGACAGCTTAGCCGAAAAATGCTCTGCAATGTCTGTTGACTACGTAGTGGGCATGGAATCGCGGGGCTTCATCTTTGGCGCGCCGTTGGCTTATAAAATGGGAATAGGCTTTATTCCTGTCCGCAAGCCGGGGAAACTGCCAGGTGCGGTTCATTTTGCTGAGTATGAGTTGGAGTACGGTGTCGATCGACTGGAGATGCACCGAGATGCGATGACATCCGGCAGCCGGGTGCTGATTGTGGACGATTTAATCGCCACTGGCGGAACAGCGGCGGCGACGGCTAAGTTGTTAGAGCAAGCTGGCTGCGAGCTTGTCGGTTTTGCTTTTATCATTGAATTGCAGGCCTTGGGCGGCAGGCAGAAATTGCCCGATGTGCCGATCGTCACGCTAGTGGAGTATTAGTTAGTTAACTGTTGGCAGTTGACAGTTGACTGTTGACTGTTGACAGTTGACTGCTGAGTAAAAACTACTGACAAATAATATCCTTGACCTTTGCATCGGAATTATTCATCTCTCTCTTCTCTTTCTCTGCGTTCTCTGCGTTCTCTGTGGTTAAATCATTCCGATGCAACCGGAATTAATATCATTCACAATTCTTCAAATCTAAAATCTAAAATCTAAAATCTAAAATCCTATGACTTCTATTAAATTGAATCGAAATTGGCGAAGGTTGAATTCTCTGTTTGGTGGCGAGACATTTACTTATGTTTTCAAGCGACTGTTGCAGGCACTTTTAACCCTATTTTTGGCATCAATGCTTTGTTTTGCAATTATTGAGCTAGCACCGGGAAATTACTTGGATACATTGAGCCAAAATCCCAAGATTTCGCCGGAGACACTCAAGCAACTCGAACAGCAGTTCGGCTTAGATAAACCAGCGATTGTGCAGTATTGGCTGTGGCTGCAACAAATTGTGACGCGGGGGAATTTTGGCACGAGTTTTGTGTATCAGCGATCCGTAGCTTCGCTGCTGTGGGAACGGGTACCGGCGACGCTGTTGATGGCGATCGCATCTTTGATTGTAACTTGGGCGATCGCCATTCCCTTGGGAATTGTCGCCGCCGTCAATCAAAACCGCACAGTCGATCGAGTTCTGCAAGTAGTCAGCTACACCGGACAAGGATTTCCGAGCTTTATCACAGCGTTGCTGCTGCTATTTTTCGCACAGAATACTTCGCCTCTGTTTCCCGTCGGAGGAATGACAAGTATTGACCATGCAGACTTACCTTGGTGGGGTCAAATCCTCGATTACGGCTGGCACTTAATTTTGCCAACTGTCGCCCTCAGCGTTACTGGTTTTGCTGGTTTGCAAAGATTGATGCGCGGACAATTGTTGGACGTGCTGCGTCAAGATTATATCCGAACAGCACGGGCTAAAGGTTTGCCGGACGATCGAGTAATTTACATTCATGCTTTGCGGAATGCTGTTAATCCGTTGATTACGCTATTGGGTTTTGAGTTTGCTAGTTTGTTGAGCGGTGCGTTTATTGCCGAATTTTTCTTTAATTGGCCTGGTTTGGGAAAGCTGACTTTGGAGGCGGTGAACAATCAAGATTTGTATTTAGTAATGGCAAGTTTGATGATGGGTGCGACGATGTTGATTGTGGGGAATTTGTTGGCAGATTTGCTGCTGAAAGCTGTCGATCCTCGGATTAAGCTGGAAGATTTGAAGTGATAGAATCATATTTGACTATAAATTTGATTCTCGTTAAATTCTGTTGTGACACAACCATTTTCCAATAATGTTCCTAGCCCTCGCTTTTCCAATCAGTCCCCCGCGACGCTAAATGATGAAATTCGATCGGCAGATGAGTTACGTATCAGACCGACCCATTAAAGTGGGAGAAGCAGGATTTGACGATATAATTAATGAAGGTACTGTCAAAGGGGCAGTGACAACAAACCTAGAACTCCTTATAATTCCGAAATTTTTAGATGTTAACAATGAAATTTACCATACGGTTATAACTCGCGGTCAGCCTGTTTTGGCGGCGGGAGAAGCCGAGATTGTCGGCACCAACGGTTTGTATATTTTGCTAACAATCAGCAATCACAGCGGGCATTTTAGACCCAATTCAGAGAGCTTAGAACTAGGAATTGCAGCCTTTAGGCAGCAAGGAGTTGATACAAATAATGCTGATATCGAATATGTGGAGTAGATAAATTATGACTCAATCTCCTACGACAATATCCCTCGATCGCATTCTCGAACAAAATGCCGAATCTGTACTGATTTGGGCGAACAACATATTTTCAGGTCAAACCACCGAACCACAAGGGTTTAACTGGCTATTATTAGCCGATGTTGCCTCGGCTAAGGCTCGAAAAGGTCAAAATGGTTCCGGTTTGTGCGATCGCAAATGGGCAGAAGTCGCGATCGCAATTTACGATCGCAAGGCCGATGATGCCGAGCGCCAAAAACCAGGTAGTGGCGAGTCTTTTACGATTTCCTCAATGATGTTGCGGGCTGCGATGATAGAAAAACAGGAAGTAATTTCCGATCATCCTGTTCTCGATGTTAACTTAATTTTAAAATGGTTTTGGGATAACATCAAAGAGTCGCAGGAAGATGTCGAAAAAAAGGCAGCTAATTGGAAAACGCTACCTATTGCAGAAATTCGCGAGTTAAGAAAACTTAAAAATCGATTGAAAGTTATTGCAGCGCTTTCTGATAATGATAAATATGTTTTAGATGAAAAACTCAACACTTGGCTATTACTACGCGATAAATTACCATAAAAGTGCGATAAATATTCCCATGCCCCATGCCCCCTGACCAATCTCGGAGTGTTTTATGTCAGAAAAACAACCAAACGATGTAATGAGTTTTAGCCGCTTTGCCGACTGGTGCAGGCATATTGACAGTCTTTCAGAAGAGGCAAGGCACACAGTTAAAGTGTTGTTAAAAAAAGCTGGCACTGATGACGCACAAGCAGCGGAGCAGATACTTTCAAGCATGACAGAACTCGATCTCAACAGAAATCGAATTACCGACATCAGCTTCGTCGGCTGGCTCACCAATCTGACAACACTGGATCTGGGCGAAAATGAAATTACCGACATCAGCTTCCTCGGCTCGCTCACCAATCTGACAACACTGGATCTCAGCTACAATCTAATTACCGACATCAGCTTCCTCGGCTCGCTCACCAATCTGACAACACTGCATCTCAACAACAATCGAATTAGCGACTTCAGCTTCCTCGGCTCGCTCACCAATCTGACAACACTGCATCTCAACAACAATCGAATTACCGACTTCAGCTTCCTCGGCTCGCTCACCAATCTGACAACACTTTATCTCGGCCACAATCGAATTACCGACTTCAGCATCCTCGGCTCGCTCACCAATCTGACAAAACTGAATCTCTACAGCAATAAAATTACCGACATCAGCTTCCTCGGCTCGCTCACCAATCTAACAACACTGGAGCTCACCTGGAATCAAATTAGCGACATCAGCTTCCTCAGCTCGCTCACCAATCTGACAACACTGAATCTGAGCAGCAATCAAATTAGCGATATCAGCATCCTCGGCTCGCTCACCAATCTGACCACACTGGATCTCTTCAACAATAAAATGACCGACATCAGCTTCTTGGGCTCGCTCACCAATCTGACAGCAGTGAATCTGGACAACAATCATATTACCGATATCAGCGCCTTGCGAGCTCTCACCAATCTGACAGCAGTGAATCTGGGCAACAATCAAATTACCGATATCAGCGCCTTGCGTAAGCTCACCAATCTGACAGAAGTGAATCTGGACAACAATCGAATTACCGCTATGTGCGTGTTAGGCCTCCTCGCACAGAAACGTCTTACTCTCTCGACTAGACCAATTGATGGTCAAAAAGCCACAGAAGTTATCAAAGTTGCCTATGCAGCTATTGGCCTAGAAGAACCCAAAGTTATTACTTGCAGCAGTCCCGGCGACGCTTTTCTCGAAATCTTCAACAGGCTCAAACGCTACGGTAATAGATTGGGGAAAAATTTAGACGGGAAATGGATGTCCCCTGTGGGAGAATTTGCAAGTCCGGGCCTGTGGAACTATGATCTCGATAGCATGATGCTCGAGTGCGAAGCAGACAGCACACTGATTTCGCTAATGTACGAATGGGTGGAAAGCTATCTGCAATCGGAACAAACGATCGGGAATGTTATTACCAATAATTTAACCCCCACGACTTTGTTTAAAGAAATCTATTTGACTCAATGGTATATATATTCATTAGGCGTCAATCTTTCCCAAAAGGCACAAGAAATATTTCGCTGCCAAAAGCTGCTTTTCGAGGATTGCGGTTTGATATTTCCCTTTGAAAAGATTTGCGTGGTGTGCGATCGCCCCCGCCACCTGCGCTTTGACAGTCAAAACCGCTTGCACGCTGAAGCAGAACCTGCGATCGAGTTTGCGGACGGATGGAATTTTTACTATTATCACGGCGTCAGATTGCCTGAAGAATACGGCAAAGTCCACCCAAATCAATGGCAACCGCAATGGCTTTTAACAGAAGAGAATGCCGAAGTTCGGCGAGTGTTAATTCAAGGAATTGGTTACGATCGCATAATTCAAGAGTTGCAAGCAAAACAAATAGATAGTTGGCAGGAATATGCACTCTTACAAATAGATAACGCCGATGTCGAGCCGATTTATTTGTTAAAAATGACTTGTCCGAGTACGGGATTCATTCACGCTTTGAGAGTTCCACCTAACCTGAGATCAGCGAGGGAGGCAATTCGGTGGGCAAATTGGGATATCGATCCAGAGGAATTTTCCGTGCAGACTTGATATAGCAGAAGGAAGAAGGAAGAGGGAAGAAGGAAGAAGGAAGAGTTAATATTAGCAAGGATTTCAGCGATCGATAATGTCTTTGTTTTAATTTCAGAAACGAGATGACAATTCATTGAAGAACGGGCTAGGCTAGTTGTAGACTTCTATTTCCCTGCCAGAAATGCACCGATAAAATTTCATTCACCCTCCAAACATGGCAAAACAACTAGCAATAGAAACTCGCGGGCTGACGAAACAATTCGATCGCCATATAGCCGTCAATGACATCGATTTGCAAGTAGCAGCAGGCGAAGTATGCGGGCTGATCGGCCCCAACGGTGCCGGCAAAACTACTTTGCTGCGAATGCTGGCGGCGGCTGAGGAACCGACTACAGGGGAAATTTACATCAACGGGGATAGGTTATTGCGCGATCGATCGCACCCGATTCTCAAACAGCGCATCGGCTTCCTTCCCGACGACTTTCCCCTCTACGACGACTTGACTGTTTGGGATTATTTAGACTATTTTGCCCGACTCTACAACCTCCAGCAACCGCGCCGCCGAGAGCGAATCAATTCCGTTTTAGAACTTGTGCAACTAACCAACAAGCGCAACAGCTTAATTTCCACCCTTTCGCGGGGGATGAAACAGCGCCTGAGTTTGGGGAGAACTATTATCCACGAACCGCTATTGTTGTTGTTAGACGAACCCGTTTCTGGCTTAGATCCGATCGCCCGAATGCAGTTCCGCGAAATTATCAAAGTTTTGCAACAAGTGGGCATGACTGTAGTCATATCATCTCACGTCCTCAGCGACTTAGCCGAACTTTGTACCTGGGTTGGTATCATGGAACTCGGATATCTGGTCGAAAGCGCACCTTTACAAGAACTTTACAAACGCCTCAGCCGCCAGCAAATTTTGATGTCGGTTTTAGGCAATAATTTAGCAGCGCTAATATCCGAGTTAAAAAACTTTCCTTGGATAGAAAATTGGGAAATAGTCCAGGAAACTAATCAGGTGTGCGTTAACTTTTCGGGAAGCCGGGAAGATGCCGCCAATTTATTGCGCGAACTCGTCACGGCAAAGATTCCCCTAACCGAATTCCACTGCACTCAAGAAGACTTAGAAACCATCTTCCTCAAGATGGGACACCAGCAAGCATCTTAATTTAGTCGTTTCCATAATCAAATTAATTCTTTGTGGAACGGGCATCTTTCCCGTTATTGAAAATAATTCAACAGTGAGTTATAACTGAGTTAGATTTTTTACGGTGGGAGCGGAATTATTTCACCGCAGAGATCACAGAGGACACAGAGGAAGAGAAGAGAGAGAATTACCAATTACCAATAACTAATCAACCATGACACTCAACTTACTGGACAAAATCGGCAACTGGAATCCCCAGTTATTTCGAGAAATCAAAGGCCGCTTGAATATTGGCAATATGGCGATCGCATCTGCTTTCTCCTTCGGGCCTCAACTGCTGCTGTTCATGTATTACAGCGCCCAGTTACCCGTTGCCCTTCGTAATGTCGATCGTACTGAACCGATTTATAACAGATTTTGTGTTTTAAAGACGACCACTGACACAAAACCAGGAACAAAATGTCTCACAGATACCTTGGGTAACATAGTAATTGATTGGCCCAAGTGGTGGGTAGAAATATTTATTTGGCTGAGTATATTTAGCGTGTTAGTCCTATTAGTAGCAGGGACTTATATGCTCGTCAGTGACTTAGACAAGGAGGAACGCCGGGGTACGCTCAACTTTATTCGCCTCAGTCCCCAATCTGCCAACACCATTTTTATTGGCAAAATTCTCGGTGTCCCTATTTTAGTGTATCTAGCAGCAATTCTGGCGATACCACTACATCTATACAGTGGATTAGCTGCTCAAATACCTTTGAATGAAATTTTATGCTTCTACATGGCGATCGCAGCCAGTTGTAGTTTATTCTACAGCACTGCGATGCTATTTGGATTGACAACCAGTTGGTTGGGAGGATTTCAACCTTGGTTGGCTAGCGGTATCGCTTTGTTTGTGTTTGTAATCTCTACAATTAAGTTGACAGTAACTGCTGGGGATTTAGGAACATTTGTATCTGCCATTGGCATCCTAAGATATCTAATTGTTGGAAGAATGGATAACTACGAATTCAATTCATTAGGTGCAGACATACACCAGTTACAATGGTTTTACTTGCCCATCGGTAAAAATATTGTAAGTGGCATTATTTTGTCTCTGTCAATTTGTAGTATCGGAACCTATTGGATGTGGCAGGGATGGCAGCGCCGTTTTCCCAATCCCACTACTACAGTTTTGAGCAAGCGACAAAGTTATTTTGCTGTTATCTGCTGTCAGCCCATTATCTTAGGCTTTGCACTCCAATCTGACCCCCTAGCCTACGGTAAAACTTTTCCTTTGCTAACCTTGAATTTGGTGATGTTCTTAATTGTAATAGCATCTTTAACATCTGACAGACAATCTTTGTATGATTGGGCAAGGTATCGGCAACAAATTGTTCCCAGCGGTCACAAGTTGTGGCGACGTTACCCACTACTCGATTTGGTTTGGAGCGAAAAAAGTCCGGCTATAGTTGCGATCGCGATTAATCTCCTCAGCTCATCCTTCATTTTACTCAGCGGACTAATTTTAATACATCGGGGCGAGTTTCAAAAGTCTCACACAAGCATATTTTGGAATGTCATTCTCGGTATCAATCTGATCCTCATCTACGCAACCATCACCCAACTATTCCTATTTCTCAAAACCCGCAATCAGGAAATTTGGGCCGTAGGTACTATCAGCGGTGCTATCTTGTTACCACCTGTGATTTTATCTATGCTCTTGCTCACTCCAGAAAAAAATCCTGTCTTCTGGCTATCTTCAACCTTTCCGATTTTTTGGTCTTTTTCGCCTGACATAGGATCTGGAACTACGATTTTGATTTCGATACTCAGTCAGTGGACTGTGTTGCTGTTGTTGAATCTCAAATTGCGATCGCAACTGAGACTCGCAGGGCAATCAGCTTCTAAAGCACTGCTGAAAGCTTGAAAAAGCAGGGGTAGGGATCAAACGTGAAACTCCGATTCAGGCAGGGGCTTAAACCCCTGCCTGAAAGCTTAAGTCGTCTTCAGACGACTGTTCGACTAACTTATTATGCCAATTCCGCATTTATACTCTACTTTATATTGAGCGCTGGTGGTCGCTGCTACACACAAAGCCCACCTTCGCAGGCTTTAAGATTAAATTTGAAAAATAATTTCTAACTGTACAGATCCAAAATTATAGAGTCAGCGTATATTACTAATGAACGCAATACAAAATTTCATAGGTTCGCACCCTAAAAATTTCAGCTTGCCTGTTTTCAGTTGAGGTGCGATCGCGCTTGGCTACACAGCAAACTCTAAAATACGGCTAAGTGATATGTATTGAGGAGTGGGTTTATTTGAATCGGGGGGCCGGTTTATATATCATTTTAGCGGCGTGTAATAGTTTTATGGCAACCCACCCCTAAAGCCGAAAATAATAAAAACTATCCTAAAAGTGCGAATTTGTGATATTTTGACTGAGAATACCGCCGCCGTTAGGCCACAGAAGTATCAAAATTAGAGGGTGATTAGAGCATGGCAGAAATTAGAGACACCGCACAAGCAAATTTGCTAGCAGGAACTCCAGAAGATGACCTAGTTTTTGGTTTGATGGGCAATGACACCATTGCGGGAAATTCCGGTAATGACAGCATTTTTGGAGGAAAGCAAAGCGATTTAATTGAGGGCAATTTAGGTCAAGATTCGATTTTTGGAGATTTAGAGAACGACACTATTAACGGCGGAGAAGGTAACGATTTTTTAGTGGGCGGAAAAGGCAGCGATTCCATATCGGGAAACTCCGGCAATGATGTTTTGTCCGGGGATCGAGATACTGATGTCCTGATAGGGGGAGAGGGGGCAGACCTATTTGTTTTGAGGCGCTACGCTGAGGCTGACCCTTTCCTAACCAGTGGCGGTGTTAGTTTGGCAAATGCGGACGTGATCGCCGATTTTGTACCAGGTACAGATTTAATCGGTTTGGGGGAAGGTATCAGTTTTAGCGACTTGAATATTCTGGAAGCTGGAAACGATACTGTTATTCAAGACCGAGTGACTGGAGAATTTCTCGCTACTCTCAGAGGGGTGAGACAAAGTGCAATTAACCAGGCAAGTTTCACTAATAATATTGGCAGCGTTGTTCCCAGCCCCCCGCCTCCAGCGCGGACAACGGCTTATGCTTTAACTCCTGCTAATCGGATTGTGGGTTTTAGTCTTTCCAATCCGGGAAGTGTGCTCTCAGATTTGCCCGTGACTGGATTGCCAGCGGGAGAAAGTTTGCTGGGAATTGATTATCGGCCGGCTAACGGCAGACTTTACGGTGTGGGTTCTAGCAATCGCTTGTATACTGTCAATCCGATGACTGGCGAAGCAAGTCCAGTCGGTAACGGGCAGTTTGCTGTTCCCCTAACTCCGGGGGCTGCGGGTTTTGATTTCAATCCGACAGTCGATCGAATTCGGTTTGTCAATCAAGCCGATCAAAACGCCCGCCTCAACCCGGATAACGGGGCACTTGTGGATTTTGACACGCTGGCGGGGGGAATTCAACTCGACGGGAATTTGGCTTATGTTGCGGGCGATCGCAATGTTGGGTCAAATCCAGCGGCTGCTGGGGCTGCGTATGTGAATAACTTTGCCGGGGGAACTTCGACAACCCTGTTTGTAATTGACAGCGATTTGGATGTTTTGGTGCGACAAGATCCGCCGAATAATGGAGGGTTGAATACGATCGGATCTTTGGGAGTTGATGCTACTAGCGTTCTCGGCTTTGATATCAGGAGTATTGGCGGCCGCGAGGTGGCAGTGGCGGCGCTGGAAGTGGGTGGCATTTCCGGCTTGTACAATATCAATTTAAGTAGCGGTCAAGCTTCCTTTGTCGGTCAAATTGCCGACGGGAGACAGATTAACGGTTTGGCTTTGCCTTTGCCTACAGCTTACGCCTTAACTGTCAGAAATGGCGCCGAAACAATTGTCGGTTTTAACGAGGCGGCACCGCGGGCGATTCTCAGCGACGTGGCAGTTACAGGGTTGCAGCCGGGAGAAAGTTTGCTGGGAATTGATTTTCGCCCCGCTAACGGTTTGCTTTACGGTGTGGGTTCTAGCAATCGCTTGTACGCGATCAATCCCGTTACTGGGGCTGCAAGTGCAGTCGGTAGCGGACAGTTTGCTGTTCCTCTAACTCCGGGGGCTGCGGGTTTTGATTTCAATCCGACAGTCGATCGAATTCGGTTTGTCAATCAAGCCGGTCAAAACGCCCGCCTCAACCCGGATACCGGGGCAATTGTCGATGTTGACACGCTGACGGGGGGAGTTCAACTCGACGGGAATTTGGCTTATGCTGCGGGCGATCGCAATTTTGGCAATCCCGGCGCGGCGGCTGCTGCTGCGTATGTGAATAACTTTGCAGGGGCAGCTTCGACGACACTGTTTGCAATTGACACCAATTTAGACATTTTGGTGCGGCAAGATCCGCCGAATAATGGCGTGTTGAATACTATCGGGTCTTTGGGAATTGATGCTGGTACCGTTCTCGGCTTTGATATCAGGAGTGTTGGCGGTAACGAGACGGCTTTGGCGGCGATCGATGTTGGCGGAGTTTCCAGTCTATACAATATCAATTTGACGACCGGTCAAGCTTCGATTGTCGGTCAAATTGGTGACGGGCGAGGGATTAAAGGTTTAGCACTGACTTTGATTTAACTGCTAGATTCCCAGCGATTTTAGGCATCAATTATGTACTTTTTAGGTAGAAAGTTGAAAAAAAATCAACTTTTATACAATCTGAAATTGTCAGTCTAAAGTCGTTTGGGCAATTCCCAATTCCCAATTTGAGGTAACATATTATTTTGCCAACCAAGATAATATGTTATCTCAAGTTTTTTACTTGCTACGTTCCCGCAGTGACGGCAAATATCTGTCCGCGAATCCCAATCCAGATGCGGCAGTGAGTTACCTGCTGATGTTTCGCGAAGACTATGACGCTTTGAGCTATCTCAATGCCCACGCTGCTGATGTTGCCGATCGATTCGGAGTAGAATCGATTTCCGGTTCTCAGGTAAAAAAGCTACTCGAACGTTGGGGCTTTAACGGCGTGGGGGTTGTTCAAGACCCGCTGTTACCCAATATTGAGTTTTTATTGACAAATAATTGACAATTGACAAGATTTGCGCTTAACCCGGTTTCAGGAAGAAATCGGGTTTTTTTGTCAAGTTTTGAGCCGATCGCCCGATCAAGCTTGTACAGTTCTGTGCCCCATATCTAGTGCAAATTGTCAAATATATTAACCTTTTACCCTAAATCTGAATCCTGTTGTATATTCGTAGTCTGTTGATTTATTCCCACACGTCAGTACACAACCTATGGTTCGAGAATTAGAGCGATCGAGTGCCAACGAGAAACGCAACCTGTCCGATTTCCCCGAAACAGCACCCGCAGCCAATCCAGTATTTTTTAGGACTTACAGCCGCCGTACCGAGACAGGAAGGGAAACTTGGGCCGAAGTGTGCGATCGAACAGTCAAGGGGCTGCAAAAGCTGGGAAACCTCACCCCCGAAGAAACACAACTGCTGCACCGGATGCAAAACGAGCTCAAAACCCTAGCTTCAGGCCGGTGGCTGTGGGTAGGCGGCAGCAAATGGATCGAGCAACCAGAGAATTTTTCCGGCGCATATAATTGCTCCTCAACAAATATTCTCGACTGGCGTTCCTTTGGCTTGTTGATGGATTTGGCAATGATGGGCTGCGGCACTGGGGCAGTCTTGGAACCACAATATATCAACCAACTGCCGCCGATTCGCAACCGTTTAACCCTAACCATGCAAGGCGAAATCGGCTCTACACCCGCCCAGTCGCGCCGTCAAGAAACAGAAGTAAAAATAGCCGAAAAAACCGCAACTATTTATGTCGGAGATTCTCGTCAAGGTTGGGTACAATCCTATCAAACTTTGCTGGAATTATCCACAGATGAAAGATTTGCAGGAGAAGTTCAAGTATTCATCGATTTGAGCGATGTTCGCCCGGTGGGAGAACCTTTAAAAGGTTTTGGCGGAGTAGCAAATCCGGTGAAATTGCCCGACCTTTATCAGCGCTGCGCCGCTATTTTGAATAAAGCTTTAGGGCGGCAGTTAAATTCAGTTGAATGCTGCGTGTTGATAGATGAAGCGGCGGTGACAATTGTTGCCGGCAATATTAGAAGATCGGCCGGAATGCGTCAGTTTTCTTTTGATGACGAACTGGGGGCAAATGCTAAAAATAATTTGTGGCAACAAGATGAAAGCGGCAACTGGAGAATAGATCCAGAACGCGATGCCCTTCGGATGGCCAACCATACGCGAGTTTTCCATACCAAACCTACACTAGAAGAATGTATTGATGCTGTCCGTAAACAGTATTACAGCGGCGAAGGTGCGATTCAATGGGCCGGCGAAGCTGTAGCTCGATCTAACGTTGATTTACTTTCTACACCGAGTCTTAAACTTGAGTTTTTGAAAGCTTATGACGAAGGAAAAGCTAAAGAGTGGTTGCAGGAACGCCATCCTAATATGACTGCTGGCGAGTTAGAGCATAGGTTAGTTCGTGTGGGCTTAAACCCGTGTGGTGAAATCATCGGCTCTAATTTTCATTGTGTCAGTGGCGACACTCTGCTAATTACTAGAGACGGACTGCATAAAATAAAGGACGTTCTTGGAACTGAAATCGAGATTTGGAATGGTAAAAGATGGAGCTGCGTCACACCATTTAAGACAGCGAGTGATACTTGTGGCGGGCGACGCAAACTTTATCGTGTAAAGTTTGGTGATGGTACTTATCTGGATGCCACAGAATATCATCGCTTTTTTGTCAAGGATCGCTTTGGTAAAGTTTACAGAGAAGTTCAAACCAAAGACTTGATGGATACAAGCCGCTATAGCATTCATACTGAACCTTTTACAATTCAGTATGAAGATGGCTTGAATATCGATTCAAGTTATGCTTACACTTTGGGGGTCGCTGTAGGAGATGGAACTACAGACAAAAATGACAATGCGAAAGTTCGACTTTACGAACATAAAATGGCATTGTCAGTAGCAGGAAATAAGTCTCCTGAAAGAAGCTATGACTATTTACCTGCTTTTACCGATGTAACTAACTTGAGCTTTTCTGGAGAGTTGCTGAAAAGTTTGAAAGTTAACCCAGAAGCACTAAATGTAATTGCGAGCTGGAATCGGCAAGCAATTTTACATTTTATTGCTGGATTAGCCGATACGGACGGCTCGAATACCCACAGTAATGGTATCAGAATTTATATTTCTGACCGCGATCGCGCTTTTAGAGTTCAGTTACTTTTGACCAAATGTGGTATTCGTTCGTCGCTAAATCTTTGCGCTCATCAAGGGTCAATTACTAATTACGGTGTCCGAAGTCGAGATTTGTACTACTTGCAAATTACTGAATGTGGTGAAATTCCTTGTCAGCGGTTAGATGTGAGCAAAGGGACCAATGCTAAACACAAAGGTAAATGGCAAGTGGTCAGAAGTGTCGAAGAATTACCAGGATTGCACGATACTTACTGCTTCAACGAACCAGAGTTTCATAAGGGAGTTTTCGGCAATACCCTAGCTGGAAACTGTAATTTGGCGGAGGTTCACCTCAATCAACTTGACCCTTACAATTTCAAAGAACAGGAGGAAGCTTTCAAGGCAGCGGCTCTATCTGTCGCGGTACTTCTCAATCACAAATTTCTTGAACCCCGCTATCAATACAGCCGCGAACTAGACCCGATTGTCGGCGTATCTTTCACGGGATTGTTCGATTTCTTTGTTCATGCTTTTGGCGTTGAGTGGCTGCGCTGGTGGGTGGAAGGCCGCCCGCAAACTCCGCAAGGAATCGCTTTTAAACAGCGGGAAGAAGAGTATTTGAGTGGTTGGCGCCAGATTGTCGATCGGGTAGTATGGGATTATTGCGATCGCCATTCCTTAAAACGCCCGAATCGCTGCACAACGGTTCAACCATCGGGTACTAAATCTCTGCTGACAGGTGCTTCGCCGGGGTGGCATCCGCCGAAAGCCCAGCGTTTTATTCGCCGAATCACTTTCGGCAAAAACGACCCCGTAGCCCTCGCCTGCATCGACTACGGATACAACGTGATTCCGTCTCAATCTGACAAGGATGAAAACGGCAATTTGCTGAACAATCCCTTCGATGAACGCTGTACAGAATGGCTGGTAGAAATACCTGTTGCGGTAAGTTGGGCTGACTTGCCCGGTGCTGATGAAATTGACATTAACAAGTTCTCAGCGGCGGCACAAATGGACTTTTATATGCAGGTGCAAAAGTTCTATGTCAGACATAACACTTCGGCCACGATTGAACTACGCGAAAATGAAGTTGAAAGTTTGGGCACTCGGATTTACGAAGCGATTCGCGATGATGAAGGCTACATTTCCGCAGCGCTTTTGGCTAGGTTTGATGCTCTTGAAACTTTCCCGCGTTTGCCATTTGAACCGATAAACAAGGAAACTTACACCAAGATGGTGGAAGAGACTTTGGCGCGCCGCGAAATTGATGTTTTTCATGCGGCTTTGAGTCGCTATGACTTAGGTGAAATGATGGATTCTGGGCCTGCGGGCTGCGATTCAGATAAATGTTTGATGCCGGAGACTAAATAGATTTAGCGATCGGCTTAAGTATGAGAAATCCCCGGGCTTTGGGGATTTCTTTTTTTTGAGTTGCACAAAAATCCTAAAGCCTTGATTGAGGCTGTTCTGGAGAAGAGGCGATCGCTCTTACAGCCAAAATTGTTTATCCCCATCCAATGCACCCGGAGAAATCCCTTGTAAACGACGATAAGCGATGCGATCGGAGCCATATAGCGGTACAGGTAAGCGCGGCTCTTTAAGGGCTCCATGATGTAGTAAGGTAAGTTTAAGAGTTGCTTCTACTACACTATCAAGTGATACTTGCTGTCCTTCATCAGGAATAACCCTCAAACGCAGGGGATAAGGTAAACCCATTTTCTCAGATTTCACTTCAGTTGTCACTAAAATCACTTCATGGGAAGACAAGCAAAGTGATAACCCTTTTTTTGGTGCTTTCAAAACAGACTGCTCAAAGTTGTAAAGTCGGGGAATTCCTGACTTTATGCACTCCACTAGAATAAAATTGGAACCAATGGCTTTCGATCGTTCCCGTAAATGCTTGATTTCACTACCGCAAAAGTGACCGTCACGGTAAATTAGTACAGTTTTGCGACTGAGTTCAGCAGCAGGGAGAAACCTTTCTAGAGTTCTTTTATCGATTTCTTCACCTTCTGTAAGAGCATCTTCTAGCCGATAGCGAATAAACTCTCCTTGTTTACGGTAGAGACGGACACTTGCACAGACATTTAGGCTTCCAGTTCCCTTCTTTTTCGGAGTTCGGGAAATATCGAAGCCGATAAAATAATCCGCAACCTCCAGAGGTTCAGCTAGAATAAAAGGCAAGTTTCCCAATTTTGCCAAAATTCCAGGAATGACTTGATTGAGGATATTTCCGTGATTGCTAGTATCTTTCAGCGTGTCCTCGTAAATGACTTGGCTAGCAATTCCACGGCGAAGTAACCGCGAAGATATATAAGCATAAAAGCTGCCATCCTCGCTATTGTCAGCGTGGCGATCGCTCTGGGGTAGAAATGTCAAAACCAGATCCGGGGGAATTGGCAATAACTCATCTATCGCTTGTTCCACTCGGGCTTTAGCCTCATCTGGGCTCAAGCCATCTGTCACAACTACCTTTACTCTATCTTCATCAATCTTTTGGGTCTTTCGATCTATCAAAGGGATGCTTTCAAATTGGTATAGTTTGAGCCGCTGATAGATTTGTTCAAGGAAGAAAGAATTGACTTTAAAGTTACCAATTTTTAAAACTGAAATGCGAATTTCTCTCGATGGATCTTTATAGTCCTGATGCTTTTGATAAACACCACCTCTAGACAGTCCCTTTAAGACTTCACCTCTTTTACCAATAACATTTTGACCGGACTTGTCTTTTCCGAAAAGTAGTTTTGTTTCATCAAGCTTAAATGGCAGCGATCGGAATATGTTGGGATGCTGACGGCTATTGATACTATCTCTTAACTGAAAACCATAAACAGCTAGATGTTCTCCCGCCTTTTGTTTGTAGGAGGTTAAACAATTCTTTCGTTCTATGTATGGAATTTTAGTATGTTTGAGTAAATCTCCATATTCCACCTCAAATTTAACAGAGGTCTCCTTAGTAATACAAGGATAAAGAGCAGCCATTGCATAGTGAAATTCTTTGGTTTCCTTGCCAAACTTAATGGCTACTACTGGTTGATTTTCAGGTGCTTCTGTGAGTTTTTCTTTGCTAATTGAACCAGTCGCTTTTTCAAGCAATTCTTCTCTACGTTCGCCAATATTTCCTGCCAGATCAACAATGGTAGCAGAACTATTATTTTCAATGACTCGAACTTTCATTCCGATCAAAAGCTCTTGAGGCTGGTGTCGGTAAGGATGATTTTCATAGAAATCCGAGAGAGTACCATTAAAAGTAAAGTAACTGTGAGGCGTTAAAACCAGTGCTGGGTGTAAAATTCCTTGCAGTTCAAAAGTTTCGGCCCAAAAGTCAACTTCACGCTTGACTGCAACACGATTATCAGACCAAACAGTGTCAGCAGGTGAGAAAGTTCGCCTGATTTGTAATACCCTCACAGCTAGTTGAGCCAAGATACAAGCTGTTGGCTCTGGTTGATTTACCCATTGAATTGAGTAGGATAGATCACCAATATCATTTTTCAGCTCTTTTAGAATTTCATTCAGTGCTGTTCGCCATTCACCTTCGTTCGGCATTGGTTGATCGGGTTTAGCTAAAACCCAGAAACATTTATCTTCCCAAATGACGATCGCATCAGGAAATTTCTGACTGAAACGCCAGCTAAATCGATTGCCAATCTTGCGATCGACTTCTGGGCTTAGTCGAAAGCAGATTAAATTTTCTTGAGAAATACTCAGTTGGAAAATTTCACTCAGATATGTTGGAGATAGGGCTGATTGCCGAGAAATTTGAACGGGAGCAGTAGTCATGCAGCAACCTCTGATACAGAAGAAAATTGACAAATTGAATTAAAGGAACAGTAGCCACAGCTAAAACCTGGATTGGCTGGAAAAATCATACTGAAATCAGCAGGATTATCTCTGTAAAGCTTTAACTGTTTCTGATGCTTTTGAGCAATTAGTGCTAACTCGATCTGAAAAGCTTTGAGTGTACCAGCAGTTGCGCTAATTGGGTCAGACTGCTTGCCAGTCTCCAAATTGTAGAATGAGGCAATAGCTGATTGGCTCGGATAGAGATAACTGGCTGCTAGCAGGTAAAGGTATGCCTGTCGTCTGTCAAAATCAGATTTACCTGTTTTGAAGTCCAAAATGTGCAGCCTGCCATCAGACTCAACAAAAATGCAGTCAATTGCTGCATAGAAGTTAAACAGATAATTCCCCTGCTTGATTATAATTGCTTGGGGAAATCCCTCATCACCTCGACTCAATTGAATGATGTTCTTGCCAAAAAGAATAGGGTGCTGCTGGTAATTTTGTAAGATGAGCTTTACTCGCTCCTCAACCACGGCTGACTGTTGATTTAATTTCAGCATTTCTGCTAATTGCTGTGCACCATCTTTTCGGGATAACAGTTCAGGGGCTTGATGAAATTCATAAACTCCTCTTTGTGCCAGCAGTCCAATTTTCTGAGGTTGGCTGTCAGTCGCTAACAGTGCTGCTATTTGAGGTTCTCGCTGAAGTGCTTTGGCAAAACCGCGCTTCATATCGCAGTGTAAGTGTTCTTTTCCCACTGGTGGAGCAAACTGCAACCAGAGATTATAACTGGCAAATGCCCAAATTTTTTTCACAGGCTGAGCCCTCTATAATAGAGGGCAGTTATTGGTTCATTTCGTGAGAATTGCGTGAATTGCCTCTTTGGCTTTAGCTGACTTGGAAATTCCAGTCTGGTTGGCTAGTTCCAAAGTACGCAAGCCTTCTAGCATTTGTTCGACAGCCTTCCTGACGTTTGGATTCCGGCTCGTCTTTTGCACTTCTTCCAGCAGCAGTGGCAGGGGTCGGCCGATTGAGAAGCACAGTTGATCCGGATTCGATTGCTGTTTTTTCATACTTTGCCTCCTGTATAAAGCTTTGTAACTCAACAACTAGAGGGATGCCAGTCATAGTTGATATATACTTTCAACATATTGGCTAGAACCCTCTTATGTTGAAAGTATATGCAACATGAAAAATTATGTCAAGGGGTCGAGAGATAAAAAAGTATGTTGACATAGCTATTCAACATCAGGTACGATCGACCTATAAGTTATGGTGGATTAACCAATTTGGGTAATAGCTCGACAATAAAAGCATTGAAACCCTTATGAGGTAAAGGTTGTAGCTTTCACACCCTTTGAATGCTCGCAACGTTAAAATCAGTGGGCTTAGGGAATCTCGTCAGTAAATCGGATGTGGCTATGGATAAACAAGAAGGTCAAAGTTTTGGTGCGGTTATTTGGCAAGCCCGCAGGAAAAAGCGATTGAGTCAGAGAGAACTGGCTGTAAAGGTAGGAGTGGACTACACCTACCTTTCAAAACTGGAAAATGACCACGTTGAGCCAAGTGAGAAGGTCATCCGCTCGTTAGCAAAGCATCTAGAGTTGAACGCAGAGGAATTGATATACCTAGGCGGTCGCATGACCGAACATGACACTGAAGCTCTTGAAGAAATGGTCAGGGCGAATTACAAGGAAATGCCTGCTTTATTCCGTCGAGTGCGGGAAAATCCTGGCATTGACTCATTCGTAGAAGCACGGGAGGATCAACTCGCAAAACTGCAAAAAGAAAATGCTACCCTCAAAGCCAAAATTTCAGAGCTAGAAAAACAACTACGGATCTATCGTTTTTTTTCCAAAGCGGAAATAGAACGCAGTGCTAATGAAATTATGCGGCAAATGCAAGCAAAAAAAAATATTCTTAACTGGCCCTTTGATGTCACTCGTGTAGCTGATTTTCTAGAAGTTAGTATTGGTTATGCTATAATTCCTCCTGATGAAGAAGGACCCATTGTCGCTAAAATTTTACATCAAGAACGCGCCATTATTATCAATGAAGATTTGACAATTTTTAATAAAGATATTTCCCACTTTAAGAATAAATTTTACTCTTCAATAATTGCTCACGAAATAGGACACTGGGTACTTCAAGTTAACCAAGATGAATTTGAAACTTTATCTGAACAGCGGAAGATGAATTATAATAATGTTGCCAAAGGTATAGATACATTCTTGTGTCGCTTTGCTAGCGAAGAACTCGATCGGTACAGTTTGAATAAGCCCGGGAATGGGGTAGAATGGCAAGCTCAATATTTTGCCAGTTGTTTGCTAATGCCTCGCCACGTCTTGGAAGAAAAACGAAAGGGGCGTGATTTAACGAAATGGTCTCATCTTTATGCAATGCGAGATGAACTGGGCGTAAGCATATCACATCTAATTAATCGCCTGCAAGACTTAGGCTGGATTTACATCCCAAAAGGTTCCAAACACATTTACCAAGGTAAAGGCTAGCTCCAATGATATTTCGATAGGTTTGATAACAATCGTAGAAGGTGAGGAGAAGAAAAAATGAACTTATTTAAGCCAGTAAGATTCTTAAAAAAAGAAGAAATCGAAGATAAGGCTAATGAGGTTTTGATGAAGATGAAAAAAGAAGGTTTTATCCCCAAATGGCCTTTTGAAGCTTCTTATGTGGCTGATGCTCTTGAAATTCGTATAGCTAGAGGCAAAATACCACCAGACAATGAGGGAATAATAGCAGCTAAAATAGAACCAATAAAACGTTTAATTACCATTAATGAACTGTTCTTTGCAAACATAAAAATAAATAAAGGGCTGGAAGAATCAACAATCGCTCACGAAATAGGACACTGGGTACTTCATGTCAACCAAGATGAAGCTGATGGTATTGTAAAGCAGCTCGAACTACCTCTAAACTGCCAAGCTACTCCACAGCTATTTTTGTGTCGCAGTCTTGATAAGAGCCATCAAACTACATTCAATAGTAAAGTTGATATTGAATGGCAAGCGCAATATTTTGCTAGCTGTTTGTTAATGCCTAGATATATCTTGGAAGAGAAGCGAAGAGGACGTAACTTACAAAACTGGCCTCACCTCTATGCAATGGCTGATGAACTTGGCGTAACTATATCAAATTTGACAAATCGCCTGCAAGATTTGGGCTTGATTAACATTCCCAAGGGTTCCAAGCAGATATATTTAGGTAATTCAAGACCTAATGGGCAGCAAAAGTTGTTTTAGAAAAGCACGATCGTCCTTTCTCTTCCCCTACTCAAAAAGTGCGATTGTATAGCAACTAGCTTGCATATCGCTTGCGTGGAGGCCTAAAATTCGCCCATAATTCAAAGCCAAGTTTTGCCATGTTGGTTCGTAGACTGCACTTTTTTCAAAGAGCTGCGGTAAGATTGTACGATCGCACAATCTTACCCCACTTTTCTCAACCGTTCACATAATAATCCCGCGTTCCCTTTGCATTCATCGCTTCTCCGAGTCGATTTAACCCGTACACGTAAGCCGCAGTTCTCATGGAAACTGACAATTCCTGAGATTTTTTCCAAATTGCCTCAGTTTCTTCGACCATTTTATGCTTCAACCGCTGGTTGACTTCCTCCAGCGTCCAATAAAGCCCGCTGCGATTTTGCACCCACTCAAAATAACTAACCGTTACGCCTCCCGCATTGACTAAAATATCAGGGATTACCTGAATTCCCCTCGCTTCTAAAATCAAATCAGCAGCAGAATCAATCGGGCCGTTAGCTACTTCAAAAATAAACTTAGCCTTAACATCATTAACATTGGCTTCCGTTATTTGATTTTCCAAAGCTGCTGGAACCAGCACGTCTACATCTAATGCTAAAAGTTGCTCATTTGTCAATATTTCGTGTTCGATAATATTGCAAACTGAACCTTCGCAGTAAATAGCTTTGATACCTTTGTTCGAGTCTTTAAATCCTCGAATACTGGGGATGTCCAGACCTTGTTTAGCATAAATTCCCCCTTGGGAATCGCTGACAGCAACAACTTTGTAACCTGCTTTCCAGAGCAGTTCTGCTATTTCTGCACCGGCATTACCAAAACCTTGTACTGCTACAGTCGTATCTTGAGGATTTAGCTCAAATTTGGGTAGAATAGTTTGTACTACAAAAAAAGCACCCATTGCTGTGGCCGTATCTCTGCCCAAGCTGCCACCAATTGTCACTGGTTTACCAGTCACCACCGCTGGAGAAAGCTGCCGCTTAATAATATTGTATTGATCCATCATCCAACCCATAATCATGGGGTTGGTGTAGACATCCGGCGCGGGAATATCGACATCGGGGCCGATGAAATCTGCGATCGCATCGACATAGCCCCGGCTCAACCGTTCCAATTCCAGTTTGGACAATTCCTTGGGATTGAGAGTAATTCCGCCCTTGGCTCCTCCAAAGGGCAAGTTCAAAACTGCACATTTAAACGTCATCCAAAATGCTAAGGATTGCACTTCATCAAGGGATACTCCCGGATGATAGCGCACTCCTCCTTTAGACGGGCCTCTGGTATTGTCGTAGCGCACTCGATAACCTTGGAAAATTCGCAGGGAACCGTCATCCATCCGCACGGGAATCGATACCACTAAACTGGATTTGGGGTGTTTCAGCCTTTCGATCGTATCCTCGGAAAGGGACACATATTTTAAGGCTCGTTCTAATCGGCGGCTGGCATCGGCAAATAATGAATCAGACATAAGAAGTGAGTTGACTGTTGACTGTTGACTGTTGTCAGAGAGAAGAAGGCTTGGGGTGCTTAAGCTAATTTAATCACAATCCTGGTTGAATGCTGCCTCCTTTCTTCTGACAACACTCAACTGCTTTGTATCGATCGACAATATCGCGGTGCCAAGCAGGATTAAGCAGATACACTTACAATAGAGGGTGATATTTAAGCTCAAGCCTCAATTTGAGTTCGATCGCTCAAATCACAGCCAGCCATCAGGGGAATTAAATTCTGAAATAGAGCGAGGCTTTAGCTGACGTTAGAAACTGAATTATTATTATTATGGTTGGACTCCTAGCCGCACTCTCTGCGTCTGCGGCAGGGGGTATGAGAATTGCCCTGCCCCTGCTGTTAATTGGTTTGTTGCGGATTGACAAACTTTGGTCGGAAATACCTCTATTGTCGGGGGTTCCCCCCCAAGTGGCTATCACCATTTTGGTGAGTTGGTCGCTGTTAGAGTTATTTGCTTCTAAAACCTTTGTAGGACAGCGGGTATTGCAAATTGTGCAAATTATTTTCAGCCCTATTGTAGGAGCAATTATGGGAATTTCGATCGCTCAAGTAAGTTCGATCGATGAAATTATTGCTCACCCTTGGATGCTGTGGATAATTGGTATTGTCGGAGGTTTGTTGGCTTTAGTGCTGCAACTGGTACAAGCAGGATGGTTTTATCGGCTGCGGGGTTTGCCGATTTGGGTGATTTTCCTCCAAGATGTTCTGTGCATTTCCTTGGTTTTGTTTGCCTTTGACGCACCGCGGCAGGGAGGGTTAGTGGCGATGATGCTGCTGTGGCTGGCAATTCGCAGTTCTA
Organism: Microcoleus sp. B9-D4; assembly: GCF_036705105.1. Taxonomy (NCBI): domain Bacteria; kingdom Bacillati; phylum Cyanobacteriota; class Cyanophyceae; order Oscillatoriales; family Microcoleaceae; genus Microcoleus; species Microcoleus sp. B9-D4. The sequence goes on along the minus strand of NZ_JAUBTS010000028.1, from coordinate 58,443 downwards.
AAGAGTGGTATCGCTGGTACAAAAGTCAGGGAATACCGGGCGATAGGGGAAATCCCCGCCGCCGCAAGCGCGATCCTGATTAATTAGTGATTAGTTATTGGTGATTAGTCATATTGTTTGCGGTTGTTTCGGAATGATTTAACCGCAGAGACCGCAGAGGGCGCCCAGAAAGAGAAGAGACAGATGAATAATTCCGATACCAACGGATTTTATATCATTAGTCATTTGTAACAACGGTCAACAGTCAACAGTCAACTGTCAACAGTCAACTGTCAACTCTCAACTGTCAATTTAAAGCAATCCGATCGAGTGTAGCGGGCCCTGACCCGTAATTAACTCCAGCAATAGTGCCACAAAACCAATCATTGCCACACGACCGTTCCAGACTTCCGCCCCCGTGGTCAAACCCCACTCCCACTGCTCTTGAGGGTACATTTTCACTATCTTGGAAGGGCGTATAACATCGGAGAATTTAACGCTGGGAGATTCGATCGACTCGATGACTAAATCGGCCAAGGCTTCAATAAACACCGGATGAGTATTCAGGGCGGGCACTCGGTAGAAATTTTTAATCCCGGATTCTTCTGCTAATTCTCGATACTCCATGTCAATTTCTTGCAGAGTCTCGATGTGTTCGGAAACAAAACTAATCGGAACTACCAACAAATCTTGGACTCCATTTTCTGCCAATTCGGTAATGGCATCTTCGGTGTAAGGCTTGAGCCATTCCACCGGGCCAACCCGACTTTGATAAGCTAGAGTGTGTTCGTTCGTTCGATTCAAATGTTCCATAATCAGACGAGTGCAATCTTCAATCTCGCGCTGATAGGGGTCTCCAGCCTCTTCTACGTAGCTGAGGGGGACGCCGTGGGCGCTGAAAAAGATGTGAACGCGATCGGGATTCGGATTGTGGTCTAGTTGTTGGGCTATCAATTCCGACATTGCCTGAATGTAACCAGGCCGCTGATACCAAGAAGGAATCGCGGTATATTGTATATCCTTGAGGGCTGGATCTTTGCCCCACATTTCTTCTAGCTGCCGGAAGCTAGAACCGCTGGTGCTGATGGAAAATTGAGGATACAGCGGCAAGATTGTCAAATGTTCGATGCGATCGCGCTTAATTTTGGCGATCGCCTCTTCGGTAAAAGGATGCCAGTAGCGCATCCCCACGTATACTCGAGCATCCTGTCCCTTTTCTTGCAAGAGTTCTTGCAGGGAAGCGGCTTGTTCCTCGGTAATTCGCCGCAAAGGAGAGCCGCCACCGATTTGGCGGTAGTTTTCCTGGGATTTTTGAAAGCGCAGGGTCGAAATCAACCAGGCGAGCGGTTTTTGCATCCACGGAAACGGAATGCGAATGATTTCCGGGTCAGCAAACAAGTTGAACAGGAAAGGACGGACATCCTCGATTTGATCTGGCCCGCCCAAGTTTAATAGCAATACTCCCACACGACCCATAGCGGTTACAGCTCTCCCATCGTCTCAGTTCTGTTACTTATCTTTATCATATAACTTAATAATATCTTAAGTCGATAGCAAGGTATACATAATTTTGACTATGGCAACAATTTTTAGAGATTTAAGTTATCGGTATCAGCCTCTCTAGGATTGCGATCGCGCGTCTGGCTGCTTTGAGCGTAGGCGGCAATGCTCGTTTGGGTCACAACAGCCAACGAAAAATGTACCATCAGCCAATTATTATTTAGAAGATTTTGCCGACTGTCAGTTTGACAGGAGTACGCAGCAGCGTTGCGATGCACGAAATGCAACGGGCGCAATTGCGACAAATCTTTCAGGAAGTATACCGCGTGCTTAAGCCCGGTGGTCTATTCATTTTGGTAGATATTCATCGGCATACAAATCCGGTATTTAGGTCAGGGTTGGCTGTATTTTTGTGGTTGTTTGAGACTGAAACTGACTTGGGGAGTTTGTTGGCAGAGGTGGGATTGTGATCGTACAATTCCGAAGAAGCTCAGCAACCAAAACTTTATGCTGGCGGCAGCATTCAAGTAATCCAAGTTCAAAAGTCATTAGTCATATAAATTCCGGTTCACCGGAATGATGTTGACTGTTGACTGTTGACTGTTGGCTGTTGACTGTGAATCGAACAACTAAAAATTGCGCCGAGATAGGTTGCAACTTGTAAAAATCCTTCATTAATTGCCCTCTAATTTATTATTCCGGTGCAGCCGGAAACGATATCAAAAGTCATTAGTAGACTTGAATGGCAAAACTCGCCAACTATCTGGAAAAGCATCTACGTTTACCTGCGTTTATCTGCGGTTTCCCTATCAATCAAAAAAAATTGCAATAAGTCTACTAATGACTCATGACTCATAACTAAACAAACTTTTTCGCTTCTGCCAAAGCCGCCTCAAACTTTAGCAATACATCCTTTTCTGTGTGAATAGCTTTCTCTTGTTCCAGCAGGGGACGGCCAAAGCGAAAAATGCCGTCCTGTTCTACGTGGTCTACATAAGGCAGCGTTTCTGGATGTGGCAAAAATTTTCTGCCGATGGTGTACGGCGTGTGGAAAGAAAAGCTAAAATCTGGAAACTTGTCGCTCTTGATTTCGAGATAGTAAAGCGAGTAATAATCTTTGGTTTCGCAGTACACACATTCGCGGCACTTATTTACAAGTTTGCGGTTCTGATAGAAAAAGTCCCACTTGTCCCAATAGTAGGCATCTTTCATCATTTCCTGGTGGTCGTCGCACAGTTCGAGATATAATTTGTCAGAATCCGCCGGACGGTAGAAGTAAAGCATGGCGTAGGGCATTTCAATCAGTAACTTGACTGCTTGATTTTTTCGCTGGTACCATTCCTGCTGGTGAGTTTCGTAGACTTCCTTATATTTATTAATTGCTTTAAAGCTGTTGAGCTGATTTTCTTTAGCCCAGCGCGACGCCCAAACTGTCCAGTAAGCTAGCTGGAAGGTTGCTGAAATTTCTTCCGAACCTTGTTCTTTCCAGTCGGCTATGATTTTTTCCCAAGCTGAACTAAAAGCTACTCGTGATTGTTCGTTTTCTTCAGGCTGAGCTGTATTGATTGGCGGGGGTATTTCGCGATTATTTTTAATCAGCCCTTTGGGTTCTTTGCGCCAATTATTAATATCGGTTGGCGTTAGACTTAAGATGAATCTTCTGTCGTGAACGGGATATTCTAGATGGATGCCTGATTTGCGGAAAGAGCGGTATTCTAAAATAGGGAGTTTGTCTTGTTCAATCCACTGCTGGCGTTCTGCTGGCGAACACTTGAGCATTGTTTCTAATTCAACGGGATCGACGGCTAATTCACTTTTGAATGTCTCCCAAAATCTTTCTTGTTCGGCTGGATTTGCTTCCAGCAGGGATACAATTTGGTTGACGAGATGATCTGTTTGGTCTGGGCAATTTTCGGGAAGTCCTAAGAAGTCGAGGAGTTTGGTCTTGAGTATTCGTCTGGCTGAGATTAGCTCGGCTAACATGAGAAGCTCCAGTAGAGTCATGACTTGCGCCCTTGAACTGGCAAGATTTGCACAAGTCTTATATATCTTAATAGATTCTCCTGGGTTGTCGGCAATTGAAATGTGGGCGCGAGCGAGGCTATCCCGGAGGGAATCGCGCAACCTCGACCCCATCCCTAAGCAATAATACTCAAAACAAGGGCAAAAGACCGATCGACCTTTTGGCTAAATTGGCTAAAATCGATAATTGCGATCGCGCACCCACAAACTCACAGGCACAGCATGGCCTGTTTTGTCAACCTTTACTTCTACCAAAAATGATTGTCGCTGGTTCCTTTGAGCTTCGCTAATCTCCTGATTGACTTTTTCCCTTTCATCCTCTGGCATATAATAAGTTTCTAAACCGTATTCCATCTGCCAACCGTTATATTTGCCCTTAATAGCGATTTGATTGGCGGGCAAATTGGCGGGATTTTCTAGACTGACGCGGACGGGTTTCCAAGCTTGGGGGCGACCGGGATTAGTCGCGGTTTTTGGCGCTTCTAAAATTACATAAAAACTGGTTTTTGGCTTGACATTGTGCGTATTTTGTGGACAAACAATTGCGGGCGGACAATATATTTTTTCCGTCGCTAAGTCTTTCCAGCCGGGGAGTTTTTGGAGATTTGTGCTAGCAGAAATATCATAGCTCAAAACTTGGTAATATCCCCGCAAAAAGTCGTAAGGATCTACTGGTGCTGTTTGCAGGACAACTGTTTTGCCAGTAATAAAAGTGTAAACTGCGGTCGCTGGTACGGCGGCAATTAGTCCGATTTGCAAGAGTAAAGGAACCCACAGCCGCCACGCGGGAAGGCGTTTCGCAGCGGGGGGAAGCTGAAACAGATTTGTTGGATCTGGATTTTTAACTAATAAGTCAATGTTGTTTGTGTTCATGTTAGGTATGGGTTATATTGTTTACGGTGGTTTCGGAATGATTAAACCACAGAGACCGCAGAGGGCGCTGAGTCGCCAGAAGAGAGAGATGAATAATTTCTATTCATCGGGGATTTTTGCGAAGTGGCGCTCGAACCACAAACCAGCAGCAATTACGCCAATTCCGCACAAAACAAAGACAAAAGATTTGAGCAGCAATTCTGTGTTATATTCAAACACTCGGCTGATAATTTGCAGGGTAATTAATACCATGCCTCCCCAAAAGCTCTGGCGGTTTCCTAATGCTAAACCTTCTCGGATTAAGCCGACAGCAAGCAAAAATGATAAAACATTGAACAGAAAAGTCGCTAATTGAGGAATGGGAGTAAAATTGAGGTGAAAAAGCGGTATAAAGGCGGTGATGACTATCAAAAGTGCGATCGCACCTGTGGTTAAATTCACTCCTTTTTGTTGGGGCCGCCGCAGTTCCAAACGTCCCAAGCGCAGCCACTCAAACACCGTGAAACCGCCCAAAACAGCCACATTTGCCAGCAAAACCCAATCCGACTCCGTTGGCGCAGGATTCGGCGAATCTTGCCACAACCAGTGGAAAGAAAGAAAATAAAATAAACTGGCGAGAAACAGCAGTGCTAAACTGCGGGCGGTAGGTTGAAACAGCTTGCTGCGTACCTTCGGCCAGATTGCATCGTCGTATCCCCACAGCAAAGCGGGCGGTAGGGCGCAAAAAATTGCTGTACCCCAGGTTAGATTTAATCCTTGGACGATAGAAACTTGTAGGGAAAAAATTATCGCGATCGCACCTATGGCAAAAATAGCACGCGATCGACACCAATAAGCCAGCGGCACAAACATTATACTGGCTGCGATCGGCATTTGCCGCACCAAAACTTCCAGCCAAGAAAACTCGACTTTGGAAGACCAATCTAACACGGCAAGCCAATAGCCCAAACCGATTAAAAGTGCGGACAAAACGCCCAAGGAAGTCAACCGCAAACTGTAAGCCATTCCGAGCACGCCGATTCCCCAAGCAAGGAAAAGTCCGTAGGAAGAACCGCCAATGTGGAACATTTGCGCCATCAAAGCCATATTTGCTCCTAAAATCAGAGCTCCTAACAGCAACAATCCTTCACCTAAGAGTTTGTTTCGCCCTTTTGTTGCGGGCCGATTGGGAGGGGAGTTGTTGCTTCGGGATGGGGGAATTCGCCACAGATAGAAACCTGCTGCATTGACTGCTACGAAAAGACTTAGCAGCAGTGCAACTCTCACTTCGCGCGACCAAACTTGCCAGTTTGCGGCTACAAAGGTGATGACTCCTATACCGAGGAGAATGCCGCCGAGACTCATCAGAATGCTGAGGAAACGGTTGCGGGAGGCGGTTTCGAGTGTGTTGAATTGGTAGCGTTCCGAAAGTTGTTGGTAGAATGAAGTATCGATGAGTCCTTCTGCTTGCCAGAGTTTGGCTTGTTCCCGCAACTCGCGTCGAAATTTATCTGAAATCATTTTTAATATTCCAGAGGATTTGAACTGTGATAGTTTTCACTATGTCACTTGTGGGGCGATGGTCGATGGAGGCTGGGACACCTGCTGAACTAGCACAGCAGTTTTGATTGATATGCTTCGGCTGTTGAAACCGTTTCTACATAAACAAACTCCCAGCAGCAAGGAACGAATAAATCAAGGAATGTAATATTATGGTACAAGCTCAATCTAAAAAATTAACTTTTGACGAGTACCTTAATTACTCAAATGATACGGGTCAACGGTATGAGTTAATTGATGGGGAGTTAATAGCTTTGCCACCAGAATTTGAACCTAATAATTTCATTGCTAACTATCTATTTTTCTATCTTGCTAGCAGCGGGCTAGTGCCACTCAGGCTGATTAAAACGCATAATTGCGAGGTTCAAGTTGCCGTTTTGCGATCGGGAGATGCCGCCAATCGTTACCCCGATTTGATTATTTTGGAACCCGAACACATTCCGCTGACAGCAAACAGGTTAACTATTACCTTTGATATGTTACCTCCTCGGTTGGTTGTGGAGGTAGTTAGTCCGGGTAGGGTGGGTAGCGATCGGGATTACGATCCTCTTCGAGGGCTTCGCCAACGCAAACGAGCTCAGTACGCAGCGCGGGGCATCGCAGAGTATTGGGCGATCGATCCAATAGAAGAAGTGGTGACGGTTTTGCGGCTTGAGGAGGGGCAATATGTTGAGGTTGGGGTGTTTCGGGATGGAGAGGCGATCGTATCTCCGATGTTTCCACAGCTAAGTTTGACGGTTCAACAGATTTTGAGTGGAGAGGTTTAAGGGCGGATCGATAGCTAATTGGTTAGCATTCATCTAACCACCTACCGATTAGTGAAAATCTCCACCCTCAACCTGATTAAGGCTATGTTTTCATCCCTGATAGGGATTTAGGTTGATTGCAACCTGTAAGTTTCGCTAACAGTCACACCATTTTTAGATAGTGACGTGAGAATATCACCAACCTTACTTTGCTAAATAAATCTAGGCGGGGAAAATCACATTTCCCAGCCTAGAGCCCACAAATGCTATATTTGCGTTATTAACTGATAAATGTGAAGTTATAAAATTCAGACTTTAATATTTGATATAATTTAAAATTGTGTCACTAAATCAGTTAATTTTTTCTAATGAGAGTATCTTTAAAAATCCGCGACTCAGGTGAGTACGAAGAAGAAAATACCAAAAAACTCCAATTTGGACGTATCCCTATGGTTGGAGAGTACATCGCCATATCCAATAGCGTCAACTGGTACAAAGTTGTACTTGTACTACACACACCATACCTTACCGAGTTTGACGAGGCTGAGGTATGGTGTGTAAAAACAACGCTGACAGCCGCTGTAAAAGCCACAGAGTTTTAATATTTTCAGACCTTAAACATCAAATCAAGTGAACCCGCTACAGCTAAGTTGTGGCGGATTCACTTTTTAAAAATCAGACTGGTTTGCACTCGCAGATGTGACGCTTTCCTGCTAGACCGCTCCGACCGCTGCAACCGCTCCAACCGTGCGACCGTGCCAACCTATCCGACCTTGCCAGCGCTGCAAGTACCAGCCGTGCCAGACGTGCGAGTGCGACCGTGCAGACGTGCAGCCGTGCCTGTGGTGCGATTTAGGCAGTGCCAGCCGTGCCAGCCATCCAATCACCCCAAACTCACTCACACCGCCCTAAATGGTGCATTTTCAACCCTTGCCAGCCGTGCAGCCGTGGTTAGGGTGCGACCGCTCCAAACTCTGCCAACCTTGCCAGCCATCCGATCGCCGCGTTGCCTCGGAGTCATCCGATCGCCCTGTTGAATCTGGCAATTTGAAGGGGTAACGACAGACTAAAAAAATTACCCCTCAAAAAAACACCTATCCACTTCCGCAAATTTTATCCATCAACCCGATTCAAATTCCAGTCGTAAGGCAAAAAAACGATCGCCCATCCATCACCCACAGTCGCCTCCGGCCCCAAATAACCGCCCACATACTCAGCCACCGAACCCGCCGCCTTTACAAAATCCTCGCCGTACCACTTAAAAATCTTGCTCAAAAAAAGCGTCTTTTTCTCGGCATCATATCGCACCTTATCAGGATTGTGAATAAAACGGCTCGCATCAGCTTCTAGTTGAGTCCGTACCGACTCCGGGAAATAAGCCCCCCGGCGCAGCAGCGGGCACCCGACAGAAGCGCAAACTAATGCAAAATGGATGCGCGGTTCCGCAAATTCCGGCCGCAAAATTGCGTGTTCGATTTGATTGAGACTGTGCTTTTTGCCGCCAATAATCGAATTTGAACGAGTGAAAAAATCCAAAAAACTCAGCCAGTTGGGAATTCCCAAAACTTTGGGACGGATGGACGCGATCGGATATACTTCGAGAACTTGAGAAATGGCGATCGCATTATACGCATTCAGCCACAACGCCAGCCGCGCATCCGCATCAGTACCATCCGCCAAATCCACATCCGCCAAACTTTCCAGCCACACCCTCAAAACATCCGCCCCCTCAGCTTTCCAGCCCCGATAATTGACGCGGCCGAAATCGTCAACGTAGCGTTGCAGCAACTCGTCCCAAGTCGTAAAGTCGATCGTACCGATCATTTATTACTATCCATAATATAAGGCGGGCATTGCTTTAGCTTCTGCTTCTATTTAATACTACCGTCAATCGATTTTAGATTTTAGATTTTAGATTTTAGATTGACCCCACGGATAAATGCGGGGGCTTGAGGATTTTGGATTTTCGATTTTCGATTGATTCCACGGATAAATGCGGGGGCTTGTACCATCAAGAAATTCTTGGTCAACCCAAATAACACCTGCAACGGTAGCATTTTTTAGATTAACCCCCTCAAACGGGATCTGGATTAAATTAGCTTGAGTAAAATTAGTACCTTGTAAATTAGCTTGTCGGTAAGAAGCCCCGCTCAAATTTGCCCCCGATAAATTAGCTTCCCTAAAATTTGCTTCTCTCAAATCTGCCCCTTGCAAATTCGCATTTGCTAAACTCGCGTACCGCAGGCGAATGCCGATCAAATCGCCGCCCGGACACTGGTTAGTTTACCACAACTAATTGATTTGCTGCGGGTAAGGTGCAATCACTGGTGTAGCCAACCCGAAAATCATTCCCCATGAAACTGCTCCCAAAGTTACAGATTTCCTGCTCTTTACATTCTACAATCTTAAAAGATTCTTAATTTCAATTTCAACGGGTATCGGTTTCTTCCGGCACAACACCCCTCCCACTTTGATCTGCAATTTTTTAATTTCCCCTTACCTCCATAACACACTATGAGCGATCGAACCAACTTTTTCGATAAACTGTTAGCTGCTGTTGAAACCAATCAAAGTTTGCTCTATCTAGCCCTCGACCCCGACCCGGAAACCTTGCCCGCGCTGGTTTCGATGACTGGGGAAGAGACTCAAACTTTTGTAACTGATTTGTTGTCAAAGCTAAAAAGTGCGATCGACCAAACAGCCGATTTAATCTGTGCCTGCAAAATCACCCTCGGTTTTTACCAATCTCTCGGTATTCCCGGTTGGGCATTGCTGCAAGAACTTTTAACAATTATTCCCCCTCATCTGCCAGTAATTTTAGATGCCAAACACTGCGATTTAAACACCAGCACAGTCTTTGCCAAAATTGTATTTCAAGACTGGCGAGTTGACGCTATTACTTTAAGTCCCTATGCCGGATTCGACCAAGTAGCGCCTTTTTTGTTATACGCCGGAAAAACTGTTTTTGTCCTCTGTGCCACCGCCAACCCGTCAGGGGCTGCTTTGCAAGAATATCCGACGCCAAACAACCCTTTTTACTTGCAATTAGTCCGACTCTCTCAAACTTGGGGAACTCCCGAAAAACTCGGTTTAGAAGTAGGAGTAATGCCGGATATGTTAGCCCGCATCCGCAAAGAAGCTCCTGAACGCCTAATTTTAGTCGAAGGAGACATCGCCGAAGAAAATGACCTCACAGAAGAAAACGACCTCGCACAACTGCTGGCGGCCGGTTTAAGCACAAATGGTGACGGTTTGCTGCTGCCAGTCCCCCCAACTTTATTAGCGGGAAAAGAGCCACGCCCAGAAATTGAGAAATTGCGGGATAGTATTAATAAACAGAGGCTGCGGGCGATCGAAGGTAGTCCCACTTGCGAACTATGGCTGCCCGATGTTTGCTTTTTGCAACCGGAACCTCACCGCGATTTAATCTTGCAACTTTATGACATCGGCTGCGTAGTTTTTGGCGACCACGTACAAGCATCGGGAGCCGTATTTCCATATTACATCGACTTGCGGAAAATAATTTCTATTCCGCAGATTTTCCACCAAATTGTCAGCGCTTATGCAGACATTCTCAAGGATTTAAAATTCGATCGCATTGCAGGAATTCCCTACGGTTCTTTACCCACAGCAACGGGTTTAGCATTGCGGATGGAACGGCCGATGATTTTCCCGCGCAAGGAGGTGAAAACTTACGGTGCAGGCAAATTAATTGAGGGGCATTTTCAGGCAGGAGAAACGATTGTCGTAGTCGATGATATTTTGATTAGTGGCAAAAGCGTGATGGAAGGCGCGGCTAAGTTAAAATCGGCTGGGTTGAAGGTGGAAGATATCGTGGTATTAATCGACCACGAACAGGGAGTCAAAGATAAGATGCAAGCTAACGGTTATCGCGCACATTCTGTATTAGCGCTTTCGGAAATAGCTGAAGTTTTGTATCGAGCAAATCGCATTGATACCGAGCAATTCAATCTTTTGACTGCGGAACATTAAACCCCAATTTCTGTAGGGGCGGTTTTCTCCTTACCAGGCTCTGGCTGGGAACGAGTAAGAACTATGGGTGTCAACTTAAGACTAAAACCCTGTATCTCTTTCGTTTGTATCCAAGTCTCGATCCCCCTAAATCCCCCTTAAAAAGGGGAGTAGGGGTTGACTTTGAGTGCTTCCAGTTCCCCCCTTGTTAAGGGGGGTTAGGGGGGATCGAGAGGATTGTGACTCAGACAGAAGACTGATACTACGTTTAACTTTAAGTTGACACTAATGGAGTAAGAATTCGCCCCTACCAGGTAAATAGATCAACCTTGCAAAACTTCAATTAAAGCATCGCCCATCGCCCGACAGCCGACGAGTTTCATGCCTTCCGACATGATATCACCAGTGCGATAACCTCGATCCAAAACTTCGACAACTGCTTGCTCAATTTTATTAGCAGCTTCCGGCTGATTTAAGCCGTAGCGCAGCATCATTGCCGCGCTTAAAACTTGGGCGATGGGATTGGCTTTATCTTGTCCGGCGATGTCCGGCGCGGAACCGTGCACGGGTTCAAAAACTCCCGGCCCGCTTGCTCCCAAACTAGCAGAAGGCAGCATCCCAATACTACCAGTTAGCATCGCCGCCGCATCGGAAAGAATGTCGCCGAATAAATTGCCGGTGACAATCGTATCGAACTGTTTGGGCCAGCGAATTAACTGCATGGCTGCGTTGTCAACGTAGAGGTGAGAAAGTTCGACATCAGGGTATTCTGAAGAAAGGGCAATAATACGATCGCGCCACAGTTGCGAAACGTCCAAAACATTCGCTTTATCAACGGAACACAGCCTTTTCCCCCGCTTCCTGGCCGTCTCAAAAGCGACTCGCCCGATTCTATCAATTTCTGACTCGGTGTAAGCCATCGTATTAACACCGCGTTTTTCGCCTGTTTCCGTCTCAAAAATACCTTTCGGTTTGCCGAAATAAATGCCGCCTGTGAGTTCGCGGATGACCATAATATCCACGCCTTCGACAACTTCTCGTTTCAAACTAGAAGCATCAACCAATTGCGGTAAAATAGTCGCCGGACGCAAATTGGCGAACAATCCCAATCCGGCGCGCAGTCCTAATAATCCAGTTTCCGGGCGCTGTTCGCGGGGCAAATTATCCCACTTGTAACCGCCAATAGCTGCTAACAATACTGCATCGCAGTTGCGGCATTTTTCCAGTGTTTCTTCGGGTAGCGGATTGCCTGTGGCATCAATAGCAGCCCCGCCCATTAAAGCTTCTTGAAATTCAAAGCCGATGTCCAATTGTTGGCCGACAAGTTTCAGGACATCTACCGCCACAGCGATAATTTCAGGGCCGATGCCGTCTCCTGGTAAAAGAGTGATGCGGTAGTTTTGAGTCATATCGATTTAGGAGTTTTGATTTGAGATTTGAGATTGAGAGTTAATGGGAATTCTTTGGAAATGCCAGACATTCTCACAAGGTTATAATCATATCAGGATAAGCAACCTCAGAATTGATTATGACATTCCCGACTTACCCGCCTGCTCAAGCTGAACCGCCTCTAGACCCCCGGCAGAGTTTGCCAACAATGTATGATTTACCTAGCGAAGATCCAAAGGAGCCCGGTTTGCCAGATACATTTCATTTAGATCAGCCGCAACTTTTGGAATTCACGTTTTTGCCGCCGGGATGGGATGCGGAACAAGTCTTTACAGCCAGTGACCTAAATTTGTATTACGATGCAACACAACCGCGCTGGCATAAACGCCCGGATTGGTTTGCTGCGGTGGGTGTGCCAAGGCTTTATCAAGGGCGCGATATGCGTTTGAGTTATGTAGTGTGGCAAGAACGGGTAAATCCGTTTGTGGTGGTGGAATTGCTATCGCCGGGAACTGAAGATGAAGATTTAGGGCGGACTGTTCAGCAAGCTGGGGAACCGCCGACTAAGTGGCAAGTTTATGAACAAATTTTGCGGATTCCTTACTACTTTGTGTTCAGTCGCTACACGGATGAATTGCGAGCTTTTCATCTTGTAGGAGGCCACTATGAACCTGCAGAATTAATTGATGGGCGGTTATTTATTCCTGAGTTGCAGTTGAGTTTAGGTTGGTGGCAAGGCACTTATAAGAGTATGAATCGGTTGTGGTTGCGATGGTTTACGGCCCAAGGAGGGTTGATTTTAAGTCCGGGTGAAAGAGCAACGGCGGCGGAACGGCAACTGATAGAAGCTCAACAGCAAGTTCTAGAATCTCAACAGCAAGTTCTAGAATCTCAACAGCAACTGACAGAATCTCAACAGCAACTGACAGAATCTCAACAGCGAGAGGAAAGACTAGCGGCGCGGTTGCGGGAGTTAGGCATCGATCCTGAACAGTTGGTTTAATAGTTCTCGCACCCAGGCCTGGTGAAACCCGGTTTCTTCCTTCTATTTCTCGTGACTCGTAGAAACCGGGTTTCTAGCCCCCATCCGTAATTCTTGCTTGAGTATTCCAAAAGCCTGATCGTCCATAACCCCTTTTCAACTCCTCGAATCCGCGCAACAGGAGTGAAATAAGATAAAAACAGTTCGATCGCACGCACGTACAAAAAAATCGGCAAGGAGTCGCGCAGTGGCAGAGGGCGAAGGCATACCAACATCAGCACAGATTGATTCGAGGGACTATTCTTGGGCCTTTTGGCCAGTTGTCCCCCTCTATCCCTACAGCAAGCGGCGCACCATCCGCAAGGAAATAGTCAAGGACACAATCTGGACCTTTGACCAGCTACAAGGCATTTTCTACGTTGTCGTCCCGATTCGGATGACAGTAATTAAACTAGAACCCAAAGGCCTTCTCGTCTACGCCCCCGTTGCACCGACTCCTGAGTGCATCCGCTTGGTAAAAGAGTTAGTAGCAGAGCACGGCGAGGTGAAGTACATCCTGCTGACAACGGTTTCCGGCATCGAGCACAAAGTTTTTGTCGGCCCGTTTGCGAGGAGTTTTCCCGAAGCGCAGGTGTTTGTCGCCCCGCAGCAGTGGAGTTTCCCGGTGAATTTGCCGCTGAGTTGGCTGGGTTTGCCGGCGAAACGCACCTCTGTACTGCCCTTTGACAGCAGCAACACACCGTTAGCCGATCAATTTGACTGGGCAATTCTCGGCCCCCTCGACCTTGGTTTGGGCAAATTTGCAGAAGTTGCGTTATTTCACAGACGATCGCGCACGCTGATGTTAACAGATTCCGTGGTTTCGATTCCCGAAAATCCGCCCGCGATCGTCCAACTCGACTCGTACCCGCTGCTATTTCACGCCAAAGACAGCGCCTCGGACACGGTGGCAGACACCCAGGAAAATCGGCGCAAAGGCTGGCAGAGAATCGCCTTATTTGCCATGTATTTTAGCCCCAGCGTGCTGGAAGTGCCGCCGTGGTCGGAGGTATTTGCCAGCGCGCGCAAAGCGCCAGAACGCTCTAGAAAAGCTTATTTCGGGTTGTATCCGTTCAAGTGGAAAAGAGATTGGGTGCGCTCGTTTGAGGCTTTGCGGGGAGGAGGGCGGTTGTTTGTCGCGCCGATTTTGCAGACTTTGATTCTCAACCGCGCGCCGAGGGAAACTCTCGATTGGGTGGATCAAGTGGCGAGTTGGGACTTTCAAAGGATTGTACCTTGTCACTTCGATAGTGCGATCGACTCCCGGCCGCGTGAATTTCGCCAAGCATTCTCGTTTCTGGAAAAACACTCGCCTGTTAATTCCTTACCTGAAGACGATTTTAAATTGCTCAGGCAGATTGATGCGGGTTTGAATAAAACCGGTTTGGTTCCACCTGCGAAAGAGAAAGTTTAATCTGAAATTTTGCACCATTCTGAATAAGCTGTTTGAGCACAGGCAAGATGCCTGTGCCACAAAAAAATAAAGTATTGTGGAACGGGCATCTTGCCCGTTTGAGCACAGGCAAGATGCCTGTGCCACAAAAAAATAAAGTATTGTGGAACGGGCATCTTGCCCGTTCCAGCTAGAAGCCTACCAAAAAGATTAAACTCTTGACAATTGGTGTCGGTTTATTCATTTATCTCATTAAATTATCAATCAGCTCATCCACCCTCAAAAGTTCTTGAATAATTTGCTCTACCCTCCGCAGTTCATTTATAGGATTTAGGCTTCTAATAGTTTTCGGGGATGTAGCTGAAGTATGTGCCGCAACACCTCTTTCTTCCCCAAACGTATTCATGGTAGCCAGCCAAGCAGGATCTAAATCATCGGTATCTATTCCTATTGGCAAAAGCAACGCCAGAAGATTAGCTTCTTTGATTCCATGATTCTGGTCAATGCTTCGCTTAAAACTATTAATAGCTAAATCTATTTTTTTGTTGACTTTTATTTTTTCCGGTGGCAAAGCTTTACTTCCCTTAGTTGGACTCAGTGTATCTGGTGGTGCTTCCATCATTTGACCAGAAAAGCCAAGCAAGCAGATTAAAGTACGGCAAGTCTTACCCTGACTATCCCAATTCTTTTTAGCATTAAGGGCTACTTCCCAAACTCTGTCCTCAAAATAAGCCTCAATTTCGGCATGAACTAAAACTCTGTAGGCAAGAGTTAAGGCTAGCTGCAGCTCGGAATATAAACCTAGAGGATGAATCTTAGGAATAAATTGTTTTTTTAACCTATTTAACTGCTGGGTTAGAGTACGAAATCTAACTAATTTTGGCATACCTCTCAATAACTTACCTCAAACCGTTAAAGATAATATGGTTATCTACGAGTTCAGGGACATTAAACTCTACATCCAAAACCTTTAACAAAGCTTTGCCCCACAGTGAGAGACGAGTATGAGTTTCGCGAATGCTAGTTGTGCTTTTCTCAACAGCTTCTCTGAATTCGCTATTAGATGATGAACATAACTCTTTAAAAGCTTTTTCCACACCCGCCGGATTCTTCTCAGCAGCTTCACTAATAACTGGATCTGAAAAATAAAAAACCATTACATCTAAAATAGCTCGATTAAACTTGCCTCGGTAAGTATTATAACTACTCAACCACACGCGAAATATATTTTCATCTCCAAATATTGTAGTGGTTGTTTGCACTGCCTTTTCAAATTGGCTAACTGTATATCTGACCTCAGTTTCTTTCTCTTTCCAATCCTTGTTGAGCTTTTTGCAAGTCATATCCAGGAACACTTTAAGATTACCGCGATAATCGGATAAAAAATGATGGAATCCTACATATCGCAGTAATAATTCGACATCGCGCATCCGAGGATCGGGATTTTGGGATTTAAGTATTTTTCTTAAAGCCTGATTTTTAATTGATTCGTCATCTAAAAAATTGATGAAATCACCTGGATGCAATGCTTGCCTGAGTTCTTGGGGAGATAGCGGAGTATTTTCTACATTCAGACGGAGAAAAATTTTGTAGAGTAAACTTTCTGTATGCCAATTCCGAATCAATGTAGTACGAAGAGTTTGATTATCCAGTGCATCAAGTACAGAACTATGGAGAAGATCGTTTTTTAGAGCCTCATGCGTACAACCATTGAGTTCCGGTCTAAATTCTAAGTTTTTCAAAGCAAAACTATCGTTGGGAGTTTCGCTCCTTCCATAAAATTGCAGAATCGTAAGCAAGCGTTGCTTGCCGTCAAGAACTACAAATTTTCCGCGCTTTTTATCTTGAGAAGCCAAAACTATATCTGGAATGGGAAATCCTAGAAAAATAGATTCAATAAACCTGCTTTTGCGAGTTATATCCCAAGCATCTCGTCTTTGAAATCTTGGATTAAGTTGAATATTGTCACGAACAAGTTGATCGAGTATGGTGGCTGTCGTCCAGTCATTTCCAGCTACAATTATTTCGGAAATTTCGTCTAAGACTGATTTGGGATTACCATTAGATTCAAGCTCATAATCTAGAGCTTCATCTTCCTCATCGAAGCTTACTTCTTCTTGTTTTTCTAAGAGGTTTAGTTCAGGCATGACCGCGCTCTACTGGGTAAGTTTAATTTGGATACAGATACCTAAGTATAGCAGAAGTCAGAAGCCTTAAGTTATCATAGCAGTAACTAATTTATCGATTATGAAAACGAGCGCTTTTAATTTTTACTTATTTTTAAGCTAGAGGGATAATTTTTCAACTTAAACTCATCAAACTTCACCACTTCCGACTCCGGTTTCCGCGTATCAAAATAGTAGCTGCTAACCGTACCCTCCCCCGTATCAAAAATAGTAAAAGCCGTAATATCGTTGCTATCAATATACGGCAGTGGCCGCCCATCTTTCCCCAACAAAGGCGCAACAGTCGGCACCACAGGTTCCAATCCGTTCGGGTCTCCAATAGCGCTGTAATCTTCCCGATATCCCGGCGGCACAAATCGGCGCTTTTCCCCCGCAAAAGCACCGTAACTGTTGCCCACATTAGAAGTCTCCAAAAAGTGCATTCCGCTGGAACTTACAAATCGATTCCACAAGTGCGAATGTCCGTAAAATACCAACTGCACCCCCGCTGTTTCTAGTAGCGGCACTACATCCCGAATCAGATAATCTTGCTGTTTCGGATACTCGTAACGCACCATTTTAATCTCGCCATCGAGAGCGCTATCGACTATTTGCAGTGGATCAGTATAAGCAGGTACAATATTGTCACCCAGAGAATGCGGCGGGTGGTGAAACATCACAATTTTATATTTTGCCTGCTGGAATTCCACACTCTTTAACTCTTGTTGCAGCCAAGTATATTGAGCGCTGCCCTTGACAATCGGCTCAAAAATATGCTGTCCGTATCCCCATTTTTCGGGATTATTAAAATCTTCGTCCCGTTCGCGATACCGGCCTCTCGCACCCGGATCTAAATTCGGAGTCCGCCAGATATTCGTAACATACAAAGTAACTAACCGCACGTCCCCAAAAGTCACAGCATAGTAATTTTTCCGTCCCGGTAAATTGAAAATTTCGTCATAGGTATCGCTATTAAAAGTATTGTTTTTCAGCCAGATTTCCCGCACAGAAGGGTCATTACTAGGATTCAAAGAGGCAGCACGTTGAGCGTATATTTTATCGGCAGCCGCGCGGGGAAAAGGATCATTAAATTGCTCACCGAGTGTGCTGTTAGTTGCAAAGCGACCCATGATTTCGTGATTGCCAAGGGCGGGAAATAAAGGCGCGTGTTGAATCAGTTCGCCGCCGCTGTAAACGGTTTTGATGCCGTTTTTGTCGAGTTCGGAAAATGCGCGACCTTGCAGAGAGGGAAAGAAGGCGCGGCCTCGGTAATCGTCAAACCATTCTGAAGCGCGATCGGGTATATTAATTAAATCCCCTGCCATAAAAACCGCGTCAACTCTCCCAATTGTTTCGGCTACTTTCTGGAGATTTGCCGCTGTCATAGGCATCAACTGATGGTCGGAAGTGAGGAGAATTTTGAGCGGCATTCCTGCTGCTGGTGTGGGAGAAAGAGTGAAAACTTTGCTGCTGACAGATGCGCCGTCTTTCCTTTCGCTTGTGACTCGATAAGGAATGCGAACACCGGGCATTAAATTGGGGACTTCTGCTTCGTGGCGCCAGATGTCGCGGACAATTGGATTGCTGTCAATGATGCTTTGTTTGATTTCATCGGAAATGCGCGAGTCTTTGTCTTCGCGAGTGCGGCTTAGCTTAGTAGTATTTGCCGTCACAACTTGATTCAAATTTTCGCCGTAAGCAACAGTATTGCGAGTACCATGAAACTCGGTAAACCAGACAACTAGCACCGAGTTTGCTGTTGGGAATTGCAAAAACGGATCGGTTAAAAGCTGAGGTTTGTTAAGATAAGATTGCATAAGGAAACCTAGCAAGAGGACAATCAAAATCAAAACAGCAAAAAACCAGGGATTGCGAGAAGAACCTTGAGAAGTTTCTAGTTTATTAGGCAAAGGCGTTAACATAAATCATTAGTCATTAGTTGTAGGGGTGGGTTTTACCAGCCAAACAGAACTCCCCCCAAATACATATAAACCCGCGCCACCAACTTTAAATTTTAAACTACCAACGTTATCAAAAAGTTAAGAAATTAGTAAAATATCTCACATCAAACAAACCTCAACCATTTTTTGACCTCTTCTTATCTCTGAATTCTCTTTCTCTGCGCCCTCTGCGCCCTCTGCGGTTCATTTAAAAAAAATTATCAAAAATGATTAAGACTTGCGATATAACATTCTTAACACCCTTCCTTCAATCTAAAATCTAAAATCTAAAATCTAAAATCCCATGACTCGCCACCTTCTCAAAGCTAACTGCAAAACCGTACACTTGGGCGGTTTTTCTCCAAAGCTCGAACCTGCTTTAAGGGTGGATTCGGGCGATCGCATCGATATCGAAACCTATTCAGGATATTATGTTGCTGACAAAGCGCCGCCCGAATTTCTCACCCCCGAATTTTTAGATATTTGTCAGAATTTGCCTCCCAACCGCAAAGTAGGCCCAGGCCCGCACTTGCTAACAGGCCCGATTTACGTTAACAATGCCGAACCGGGAGACGTTTTAGAAATTCACATTGAGGATGTTTACCCAAGTTTGCCAGTAGGATTTAATGCAATTCGCGCCGGATGGGGAGCTTTGCCGGAGTATTTCCCCGAACCTAAATTGCGGTTTATTCCGCTAGATTTAGAGCAAAAAACTGCTGAATTTCCCGCAGGTAGTGGCATTCGGATTCCCCTGCATCCTTTTTTTGGAATTATCGGCGTGGCTAATGCACAAATCAACCGTTCTTCTATTCCTCCAGAGCGCTACGGCGGCAATATGGACAATCAGGAACTGCAACCAGGAACGCGGTTATTTTTACCTGTTTTTCTGCGCGGCGGTTTACTGTCCATTGGCGACGGACATTCGGCACAAGGAGATGGTGAAGTTGACGGTACTGCCATTGAAACTTCGATGAATGGGAGTATTCAAATCATCTTACGCAAGGATTTGTTTCTGATATTTCCGTTTGCGGAAACGCCCACTCATATTGTGATTATGGGATTTGGTAGAACATTAGATGAAGCGTTTGAGATGGCGGTAAAACAGACGGTTTATTGGCTGCAAAAGTTTGCAGGTTTCCAAGAGGAAGATGCTTATGTTTTGTGTTCGCTTGCGGTAAATTTTCGGATTACGCAGGCTGTCAACAATCCTCAAAAAGGAGTTCACGGAATGATGCCCAAGTGTATTTTACCCGAGGTGAAAATTATTGGTCACGGAGTGTGAGCGAGCATAATAACACGCGATCGACCAAAAAATTAGGATCGCGATCGCACAAACTACACAAATTTGTCACTGCTGTGGTCGATCGGGATCGCCTTCCTGTTGACAATTAAGCTTAAAATAGATAAGTTACCAGTTCTACCTAAATCGAGCTCAACATGAAAAATCAGACTGACGATGTTGCCAAAAAAGATTTAGTCGATCGAGCTTTTGGGAGTGCAGCAATACCAGATCCGACAGCGTGGGTGCACGAACATTATTTTCTGGCTAATTTCGCCGATACTCTGGCCCTCATCCAAGAACATATGTCTGAAGACAGTTGCGAAATCGGCGAGAATGTTGAATCGGGTGAGGGAATATTATCGATCGATGCCAAAATTAGAGATATGTTGAGAGCTACTTTTAGCGACGACGGCTGGCAATATGTCGAAAGTTTATTGTGAGTTTGGTAAAATCCATAAGTATTTGTACGTTCCTAACTTGAGAGCGTAAGTTATAGCAGTTTAAAAAAGAATCCAACTTTATGCCGGTGATCTAAACCATTAGATCATGCGTTATGCCCAATTCTTTAATCTCAAATCTCAAATAATATCAATTTCCTCCCTCAACGCAGACTCGCAACTCAGAATAGCTGGGTGCATTTCCACCCCCAGTTTAAGTAAACTTGACCTATTGTGATGTAGGATACTTTAGATGGGGGGGAAATTACTGTCGCTAGGAATTTCGATCGATCGCAAAAACGCCGCACTTTCTTCGGGCAAAGCAGTATTGATAAACATCCCGCTGCCCAACTCAAACCCAGCTTGCTTGGTGACTCTGGGAATAATGGCGATATACCAGTGAAAGTATTTGGTTCCCCCTTCGGCGATCGGCACCGATCGAATAGTATAGTTGTAATCGGGATTGTTTAATCCGTAATAAAGCTTAGCCAGTACAGTTCTCAAAGTATCAGCAAGATCCGTAATTTCCCCATCAGTAAGGTCATCAAATGAAGAGGAATGTCGGCGCGGAAAAATCCAAGTGTGAAACGGTGAAAGTGCAGCGTAAGGGATAAAAGCCACAAAATGTTCACTCTCACAAATCACTCTTTCTCTCGCCGCTAATTCATCTTCCAAAGTTCGGCAAAACAGACATTCTCCCGTGTCGTCAAAATATCTAATAGCTTCGTCGATGCGGCTGCGAAATTGGCTAGGTACAACGGGCGTCGCTGCTATCTGCGAGTGGGGGTGTTCGAGAGAAGTTCCGGCAGTTTCCCCATGATTCTTGAAGATAATAATTGTTTCAATGTAGGGATTTTTTCTAATTTCTACATAGCGCTGGCGGTATACTAAAAGTATGTTTTCAACTTCTTCAACGCTCAACAAAGCTGTCGTCAAATCGTGTCGCGGATGTTCGACAATTACTTCGTGCACGCCGATTCCTGCCATCGTTCGGTGAATTCCCGATGATATCCTCATCCATTCTGCTGTCGGGGAGAGGGCGGGATATTTGTTGCGAATTGCCCGGACTTTCCACCCAGCGCGATCGCCCAAACGGCAAGTTTCTAAGGTTCCATCTTCCTCATTTCCCACACAAAACGGGCAATCGGCGCGGTGCGGTGGCACTACTGCTGTCCACTTTTTTTTGTTAGCGAATTGATCCGGTCTTGTCGCCCGTTCGGTGGCGATGATTACCCAATCTCTGGTAATTAAATTTTGTCTAAGTTCAGACACTTTTTTACCTTCAGTTGTAGGGCTTAACCGTTTATTATTGTAGAGAACAATTTGTATTTTGTCATTCGCTATTGCAATTTTTTAACAAATCTTGATTTATAATTTTCCCAGGCGTTTCCCAACAGAAGTTAACAACAGTTGGCATCGAGGTGAGAGGGCAATTAGGACTAAAGTGGTACAGAATATCTGTCTAAGCACTACGGGTAAGCACAGATTTTAACCGCAGAGATTAAGCCAACTGCAACTGCACATTCTGCAACTTGCAAATCGCTTTCAAGACTTGCGCCAACAAGAGCGATCGCTCTTTGTCAATCAAATTCAATTCCGGTAAAATCTGATAAGTACAAGGATTTCCCCGCATCAGATACACAAACTGATAGTTACGTCCATTCGTCGTCAATCCCCAAATAGACGATTGCTGCTGCAAACTTTTATAAGCATAAGTCAGCAATTGCGGCAAACCGGCCCAAGGATCGATCGCACTATTTTTCGCCTCGACTACCAAAATCCAAAACTGTGCAGCCGCGAGCTCTGCATCCGGCTGATTTACGGCTAAAACATCCAAGCGCCCTTTAATTAAAGTATCCCCATCCTCAACCTCGATCGGGATGCTATCTTCCATTGTCAGCACGATCGGAATATCAAAAAATCCTGCTAATCTCATTAACGGTGAAAGCACTAAAAACTTAACAAGTTCTTCTGAAACTTTTCCTGCGGATAAGTAGCGTCGAAAGTCCGTTCTAATTTTTAATATTTCCTGCTGTTCTAATTCAGACAGCGGTTCCAAAGAGAAAAAATCGGTGAAGGCGTCTCCTTCTCGCTCTTCCAATTTGAGAAGGTGGCGAACGTCATTTAGCGAAAGTTGGCTTGCTTCTAAATTTTGTGTCATGCTTTTCCCTATCATTCAGATTGAATAATCCTTTTCAAGCAGCTTCACATCATTGTACTATCAAACTAAAATTTATACAATATTTTATATAAAAGTTTTGCCAAAACGAAGCTCGATCGAACTTTATTTGGTCTCAAAAGTCGAGGCAATTATAATTTTCAAATAAACAGCCACAGCCCCAACATTTACACAATTCCCAAAATTCTTAACGAAACTCAAGATATTTTTGCACTCAATTGCGTACAAAATAGTTTAAAGAAGTAGATGCAGTTACAGAAAAAACAATGTCACAAGATACCATCGAATCAATTCTGCATGAAAGACGGCTATTTCAGCCGCCCGCTGAATTCTCCCAAAAAGCTCACATCAAAAGCCTAGAAGAGTACCAAGCCCTCTACGACAAAGCCAAAGCTGACCCCCAAGCCTTCTGGGCAGAACTCGCCGCCCAAGAATTAGACTGGTTCCAAAACTGGGATGCCGTGCTCGACTGGCAACCGCCTTTTGCTAAATGGTTTGTCAACGGCAAAATTAACATTTCTTACAATTGTCTCGATCGCCACTTAACCACTTGGCGCAAAAATAAAGCCGCCCTGATTTGGGAAGGCGAACCCGGAGACTCGCGCACCCTCACCTACGCGCAACTCCACCGCGAAGTCTGCCAAATGGCGAACGTCATCAAACAATTGGGAGTCCAAAAGGGCGATCGCGTCGGCATTTATATGCCCATGATTCCCGAAGCTGCGATCGCCATGCTAGCCTGCGCCAGAATCGGTGCAGTACACAGCGTTGTTTTTGGCGGTTTTAGTGCAGAAGCTTTGCGCGATCGACTTAACGACGGCCAAGCAAAACTCGTCATCACCGCTGACGGTGGCTTCCGCAAAGATGCTGCAGTCGGCCTCAAAACACAAGTAGACAAAGCATTAGCAAATAATGCCACACCAAGCGTTACCAACGTTCTCGTAGTTCAGCGCACCAAACAGAAAATTGACATGGAACCAGGGCGCGATCATTGGTGGCACGATTTACAAAAAGGTGCCTCGGCAAATTGTCCCGCCGAACCGATGGACAGCGAAGATATGCTGTTCGTACTCTACACCAGTGGCAGTACCGGCAAACCGAAAGGAGTCGTCCATACAACCGGTGGTTATAACCTTTATACCCACATGACAACCAAGTGGATATTCGACCTCCAAGATACCGATGTTTACTGGTGTACTGCTGATGTCGGCTGGATTACTGGACACAGTTATATTGTCTACGGGCCGCTGTCCAACGGTGCGACAACTTTAATGTATGAAGGTGCTCCTCGCCCTTCAAATCCTGGCTGTTTTTGGGATGTAATTGAAAAATACGGCGTCACCGTTTTCTATACTGCACCCACTGCGATCAGAACATTCATGAAAATGGGCGAACACTTGCCGAATGCCAGAGATTTGTCATCTTTACGATTGTTAGGAACCGTCGGCGAACCGATTAACCCTGAAGCTTGGATGTGGTATCAACGAGTAATTGGCAAGTCGAATTGTCCGATCGTCGATACTTGGTGGCAAACAGAAACCGGGGGAATTATGATTACCGCTTTGCCCGGTGCAATTCCTACAAAACCCGGTTCTGCAACCCTACCGTTCCCTGGAATTGTGGTCGATGTTGTTGACCAAGATGGCGAACCAGTCACTAACGAAAGCGGCGGTTATTTAGTGGTGAAACATCCTTGGCCGGGAATGATGCGTACACTTTACAACGATCCCGATCGTTTCCGTCGCACTTATTGGGAATATTTGCACCCGAAAGATGGCGAATTTGTGTACTTTGCTGGAGACGGCGCGCACAAGGACAAAGACGGTTATTTCTGGGTAATGGGCCGCGTTGACGATGTAATTAATGTGGCTGGACACCGACTCGGCACAATGGAAGTCGAGTCAGCTTTGGTATCGCATCCAGCGGTGGCGGAAGCTGCGGTTGTTGGCAAACCGGATGAGATTAAAGGTGAGGAAATTGTGGCTTTCGTGACGCTGGACAACTCGCAGCAACCTAGCGATGAATTGGCTAAGGAATTGAAGCAGCACGTTGTTAAGGAAATTGGGGCGATCGCCCGTCCGGGAGAAATTCGATTTACTGATGCTTTGCCGAAGACTCGCAGCGGTAAAATTATGCGGCGTTTGCTGCGTTCTTTGGCTGCGGGACAAGAGGTTTCTGGGGATACTTCGACTTTGGAAGATCGGACGGTTTTAGATAAATTGCGGGGAGGTTCGTAGGGGTATGCAACCGCAGATTTTAGCTGATTAACGCGGATGAACGCAGATGAAATTCCCATCAGCTCATCTGCGTTTATCTGCGGTTTAATTGTTAATTGGTTTATTTACCGCGCCACAAATGAACCGCATCGGGGTTAATTTCCGATCTTACTTGCAGCCACTCGTCTAACAAGTAGTCATCATCAACTGCTTGCTTGTGCTGTTCGTCTTTGAGAATTGCCAAGACGTGAACTCCAGACGGATAGTTGACATGACGAATTTCTGGGTCATATCCCAAGTCTTGAATTTTTGCCAGAACGCGATCGACAGCACCGACAACAGTCAGATCGACGGCAAGAATAATTTGACCGAGTTTAGCACCGGGTTTTACACATTCTAGAATAGCCATTATTCTTTCTCCTTATGCTATCTTAGATATTTTTACTGTAGCAATGAATTATTTGGCTCATCTATTCTTATCAAAAGGCACGCCCGAATCCCTGATTGGCAACCTCTTAGGAGATTTTGTCAAAGGTTCGGCAATCAACCTTTATCCCGATGAAATTAGAAAGGGCATCGATTTGCACCGCAAAGTAGATAGCTACACGGACTCTCACGCAATAGTGCGATCGAGTAAAAGCCTTGTTTGCTCCCACAGACGCAGGTTTGCTGGAGTTTTGATTGACGTGTTTTACGACCACTTCTTGGCTAAAAATTGGCTGGAATATTCAGAAATTCCGCTCCGGGATTTTTCTCAGGATGTCTATAAAATCCTGCAAGACAACCGCGATATATTACCTGACTCTCTCCAGCGGGTACTGCCCACAATAATTGCCCGCGACTTGCTTTCATCTTATCAGGACATCGCCGAAATCGGCATCACTCTTACAAGAATGTCGGCCCGAATCAAGCGGACAAATAACTTGGCAAGCGGCATAGAAGATTTGACAGCTAACTATCAGCGCTTAGAATCGGATTTTCGGGATTTTTTCCCCGACTTGATAAAATACGCCACACTTGACAAATATTAATACAAACAACAAAAATTACAGTTGCTAGTGATAACGAACTCGTGTATAATCCAAGCGATACCTGCATGAAATCTCAAATGCAACAGGTTTCAAAATATGGCAACCAGAATTCCGAACCTGCAAATAACTAAAGTAGTTGATGGCGACAGCATCAAAATTTCTCTTAACGGCAAAACCGAGTCTCTGCGGCTGATTTGCGTCGATACAGAAGAAAGTCATCCGGGAGGCTCCAAACCTGTAACTGCGGCGGGGAAAGCAGCTTCGGAAATGGCTACAAAATACTTTACGACAGCAGATGGCGGACTTGCTCAAATTGACATAGAATTTGATACAGACGATTCGGTTGAAGTGGCTCTACAAAAACACCGCGACAACTACGGGCGTCTCCTCTGTTACGTACATAAAGACGGAGAAAATTACAATCTTAAACTGATTGAAGAAGGCTGGAGTCCCTACTTCGTCAAATACGGGCGCTCCAGATTGTATCACCGCCAAATGACTGAGGCAGAATCGGCAGCAAAAGCTTACAATCTGATGATTTGGAATCCGATTGTCAATGCCAAAATCCCCTCTCGCAACTATGCTAATTTACTGCCTTGGTGGTCGATGCGAGGCTCGATTGTTGAAGAGTTTCGGTTGTCAGAAGCAACCGCAGGAGCGCTTTCTTTGAGGTTGGACTACCCGAAAATATTAGCGGCTTCTGAGAGATCTAAATCTATTACTATTTTCTGCGATTTGCAGGCGGGAATTACTAAAAGGATAGGCGGCAGCGCTGTAATTTATGCTGGTTCGGTGTATCATAAATTAGATTTGTGGATACCGGATTCTGAAACTGATGAAAGAGCTCCCTTGAAGCGGCTAATCGAGAAGCGTTATGCGGGTCTGGGACGGGGATATGTGTATGTCAGTGGGAAGGTAGAACATTACAAAGGGAAGCCTCAAATAGTTTTGAAGGATATCAAACAACTTTCAGACTTTCCCCCACAAAAGTGAATTTTACATAAATTTAATTAACAAAATTGCAGGACAAATGGAACGATGAAGACTGTTCTGCGGGGAAGGCTATTGAATTTTGGGCGATTCCCTACCGCAACGGGCTCGCACGCGCGTTCGGGATAGCTTGGCTTCACGCATTTTTTAAAATTTAAATAGCATTACGGTTGACAATCCAAAATTATTCGGTTTTTTTTATTAGGCTAAATCAATTCATACTATAATACTATCATCGCAAATCTGTAGCTGCCAATAGCTGCGACATCCATCCAAACTCCAGAAATTTAAAAGCTATGTGCCAATTACTGGGAATGAACTGCAATGTTCCAACAGATATTTGCTTTTCTTTTGAGGGTTTTTCTGCAAGAGGTGGCAGAACAGACGTTCATCAAGACGGTTGGGGAATTGCTTTCTTTGAAGGTTTGGGATGTCGCCTTTTTATAGACTCTAAACCTGCGATTGCTTCTCCGGTTGCTGAAGTAGTGCGTCGCTATCCCATTCATTCAACTAACGTGATTGCTCACATCCGCAAAGCTACGCAAGGCGAAATTGCTCTGGAAAACTGCCACCCTTTTATTCGGGAACTTTGGGGACGTTATTGGGTGTTTGCTCACAACGGAAATCTCGAAAATTTTTATCCAGAATGTGCCGGAGTTTACAAACCCGTTGGCAAAACAGACAGCGAAAAAGCATTCTGTTTGATATTAGAAAAGCTACGCTCTAATTTTCCTCAAAGTAAGCCTGCTTTAGCGGAAATTTACCCTGTTCTGGAGGAAATTACTAAAACTTTGGCAGAACACGGAATTTTTAATTATTTACTTTCCGATGGAGAACACTTGTTCAGCCACTGTTCTACTAATCTGCATTATATTGTGCGACAAGCACCTTTTGCTAGCGCTCACTCGATCGACGAAGATGTAACAGTCGATTTTCGGGAATTGACCAACGAGGACGATCGCGTGGCTGTTATTGCTACTTTTCCGCTGACAGATAACGAAGTTTGGACGCAAATCCAGCCGGGAGAATTGCTGGTATTTCAGGATGGTTTGCCGCTCAATTCTGGGCGGCTGGAGTTAAGTTAACGAGACTTAAACAAATTTAAAGCCTAAACAAAGTCCTAACCTCCTAAATGACCAGCTTTCCAGTTTGATTGAGGAAGCCAGATTTGCCATCGCGCTTGACAGCGGCTAAGCCTTCCGAAAAACTGTCGGCCGCCGAAAAGTGGGGGGCGATCGCCCACTAGCCTGCTTGATTGATGTATCCGCACCCTTTTGGAGGGGTAACTGCTGCTAAACCTTGATTAAATGAGGGGGCATTGCACAATTAGAGGATGATTCTTGTGGCGTGTCCCGCCTTCAGTGAAAATACATTGGACTGGCTACGATATCCCATCCCACCAAACAATCAAAATCATCCCGCAATTATGCAACGGCTTCTACTGTCCCCGAACTGACAACAGAGGGATTAATTCGGTTGAACAGCCGCTAGAATTTGTCCGGCTGTCACCGTTTGCCCCTTTTCACAAAACAACTCGGCAACAGTGCCCGCAACATCAGCAGTAATAGCAATTTCCATTTTCATCGCTTCCAAAATTAACAGCCGATCGCCCTCTGCAACCGCATCTCCAACATTAACCAGCACCTGCCAAACATTGGCCGAAACGTGAGCGACAACTGCCTCACAACCGATCGGCAAAGTAACCTCCGCCGCCGTGTCAGAAACCACATCCGCCGAGGATTCTGCGGCAGCTTCAGCGTCAAATTCCCCGGATGCGGCCCAGCGATCGCGCTCTGCATTAAATGCTGCCTGCTGCTGCGCTTTAAACTCAGCCGCACTGCTAGCAATAGAATGCAAAAACTCATTGTATTCTCTCAAATTAAAAGTGATTTCCTCAACCTTTAATTTAAACTTCCCTTCGATAAATGCTTCCCGACAGCGGTGCAATTCCTCATGAGAAACCGGATAAAATCGGATTTGGTCAAAAAAGCGCAAAAGCCAAGGTTTACCAGACTGGAAATCCGCCGTTTGTTTGAACCGATTCCACATTTGCACGGTGCGGCCAACAAATTGATAACCTCCGGGCCCTTCCATCCCGTAAACGCACAAATACGCGCCGCCAATACCAACTGCATTTTCAGGAGTCCAAGTGCGGGCGGGATTGTATTTAGTAGTAACCAAACGGTGGCGCGGATCGAGGGGAGTTGCGACGGGC
The DNA here is from genome assembly GCF_036705105.1 of Microcoleus sp. B9-D4. Classification (NCBI taxonomy): domain Bacteria; kingdom Bacillati; phylum Cyanobacteriota; class Cyanophyceae; order Oscillatoriales; family Microcoleaceae; genus Microcoleus; species Microcoleus sp. B9-D4. The sequence continues at coordinate 29,554 of NZ_JAUBTS010000028.1, read as the reverse complement.
GCGCCTAAATAAACGTCTCCCAAACCCATCACTAAATAGCTAGCATTAAATACAATTTCTCTGACTTGTTCGATGCCCTCAAGCCCGTTTATGCGGCGAATAAACTCAATATTGCTGGGACACCAAGGTGCATCCGATCGCACAGACTGCATATATTTTTCAATGGCCAACAGCGTCGATTCATCTTCCCAAGATAAAGGCAAGTGCACAATTCGCGCCGGCACTTCCAAATCCTCGATCGCCGGAAGTTCCGCCTCCGCCGCAATCAGCGCCTGCATTAGCTGCTGTTGCGAAATCTGGCTGCCCTCAAAGTGAATTTGGAGCGATCGCATTCCCGGCACTAATTCGATAACACCCGGTAACGGATTTGCTTTCAAATGTTCCATCAATGCGTGCGCCCGAAAACGCAAATTCAAATCCAGCACCAACGGGCCGTATTCAACTAGAATATATTTATCCCCAGCTTGACGGTAAGTAACAGCAACCTGTCCCGGAGATTCGGGAATTTCGTGCAAAATAGGAGAGGCGGGAACTGCGGGCAATTCCTCCGCATTTTCCTCAAAAACAGGCAAGCAAAAAGTAGCAATTTGCCTATCTTGTGCTAATTCCCGCTGCAAAGCTTCAGCAAAACTCAAACAGTGAAAGCGAATGCTGTCCCCCGGTTTCAGTTGCCCGATTTTCCACAATTCCGACTGCACAATAGTAGCAGGACAGACAAAACCTCCCAAACTCGGGCCGTCCAGACCGAGAATTACAGGCATATCGCCCGTAAAATCGATCGTGCCGATCGCGTAAGCATTATCGTGAATGTTAGACGGGTGCAAACCCGCTTCCCCGCCGTCTTGACGCGCCCAGGTGGGCTTCGGGCCGATCAGCCGAATTCCCGTCCGCGTCGAGTTGTAATGTACCTGCCATTCTGTTGAGAAAAACATGGCGATGTCTGACTCAGTAAAGAAATCCGGCGCGCCGTGAGGCCCGTACAAAACGCCGATTTCCCAATTATTGCTGTAGGTGGGAATTAGTTCCGGAGGCAAAGATAATTCCGCTTCCAGAGTTGCAGTTTGGTTGAGTTTTAACACATCTCCCGGACGCAGTGTGCGGCCCGCGTGTCCGCCAAATTTGCCCAGTACAAACGTTGATTTGCTGCCCAAATAATCGGGGACATTAAAGCCGTGTTTGACTGCTAAATAAGTGCGGTAGCCGCCGCCTTGAATGCCTTTTAACTTGAGAATGCTGCCAGCTTTTACGGGAATTGCCGTCCAAAACGGCACCGATTCGCCGTTTAGCGTTCCCCTCATAGTTGCACCAGTCAAACTAATAACTGTATCGGCATTAAAGCGCAGAGTTGGGCCTGTCGCTGTGAATTCCAATCCTGCTGTCGATTCGGGATTTCCTACTAAACGATTTGCCGATCGAAATGCCAGATGATCCATCGGTCCAGAAGGCGGCACGCCCACATCCCAATAGCCAATTCGCCCCGGATAATCCTGAATGCTGCTGTAGGTTCCCCCATCCAATACATCGATTGTTAAAGGTGCGTATTCAAATGAGTTTAAAAAGCGCGTGATCAGTTCGCCGCGGCTGAATCGGGAATCGTCCAAAATCTGGCGGAGGTAATCTAAATTAGTTTCAATTCCCGCTATTTCACTGGCATCTAAAGCAGCTTTTAGTTTTACGATCGCCTGGGTTCGATTATCGCCGCAAACGATTACTTTGGCTAGCAGCGGATCGTAAAAAGGAGTAACCTCGGTTCCGGTTTCTATCCAACTGTCGCAGCGGACGTTTTCGGGAAACGCCACTTGATTCAGCAACCCGGAACTCGGCTGAAAATTCTTGCCGGCATCTTCTGCATAAATTCGCACCTCAATTGAGTGTCCCTGCGGCCGATAGCGGTACTCTTCCAGGGGGAACAAATCTCCCGAAGCCTGTTTTATCATCCACTCAACGAGGTCGATGTTGTTGACAGCTTCAGTAACGCCGTGTTCAACTTGCAAGCGCGTGTTGACTTCCAAAAAATAAAACTGTTTCGCATCGACATCAAATACAAATTCAACAGTACCGGCTGACTGGTAATTTACCGCTTTTCCCAACCGCACTGCTGCACCGTACAACTGATTTCGCTGTTCGTCGCTAATAGCAGGGGCGGGGGTTTCTTCAATTACTTTTTGATTGCGCCGCTGCACTGAACAATCTCGCTCGCCCAAGGCTATGACATTTCCTTTGCCATCTCCAAAGATTTGGACTTCTATGTGTCTGGCTGTTTGAATGTATTTCTCTAAAAAAACTGCGCTTTGTTTAAAATTGCTTTGACTCAAACGCTGTACTTTTTCAAATGCTTCTGCCAAATCTCGATCGCCAAAACAAGCCTGCAAACCAATGCCGCCGCCGCCTGCGGTACTTTTGAGCATCACCGGATAGCCGATCGCCCCAGCCGCTTTTTGGGCATCCTCTAAACTTGCTAAAAGTTCGCTTCCGGGAGTTAGCGGCACTTGATTTGCAGCGGCTATTTCCCGCGCGGTGTGCTTCAATCCAAAGCAGCGCAACTGAGTCGGAGTCGGGCCGATAAATGCAATATTTTCGCTTGCACAAGCTTCGGCAAATTCAGCATTTTCGCTCAAAAAGCCGTAACCCGGATGGATAGCTTGAGCTTTTGTTTGGCGCGCAACTTCGAGAATGCGATCGAACCGCAAATAACTCTCGGCGGAGGCTGCAGCACCGATACAAACGGCTTCGCTGGCGGCGAAAACGTGCTTGGCGCGGGCGTCGGCTTCAGAATATACTGCTACCGAAGCAATTCCGAGGCGATCGAGTGTGCGGATAATTCGGCAGGCAATTTCACCGCGATTTGCAATCAAAACTTTGTTAAACATTTAGGTAATTGGGAATTGGGAATTGGGAATTGGGAATTGGGAATTGGTGTCTGCTTACATTTTGTACTATCTTGAAGAACAGGCAAGATGCCTGTTCCACAAACATTAAATTTTCTTGTGGGGTGGGCTTCTAGCCCGCCCCTAAAACTATCCTGAAGAACAGGCAAGATGCCTGTTCCACAAAGAGTGAATTTTCTTGTGGGGTGGGCTTCTAGCCCGCCCCTAAAACTATCCTGAAGAACAGGCAGGATGCCTGTTCCACAAACAGTGAATTTTCTTGTGGGGTGGGCTTCTAGCCCGCCCCTAAAAAGATTGCGGAGACAGTGCCAACCCTACATTTACACCGCATCCCAAACAATCAACTGAATCGGCGTAGGATTGTAAGCATTGCAAGGATTGTTCATTTGCGGGCAATTAGAAATAGCAACCAGCGCGTTCATTTCGGCTCGCAAATCAACTGTACTTCCCGGATCGGAGATGCCGTCAACAATTTCAAGCGTGCCATCTTCGCTAACCGGAACATTCATAAAAAAGTTGATATTGCTGACTAAATCTCGTTTACCCAAACCGTAGGGAAGAATTGCGGCGAGGAAATTTTCAACACAGGCGTGCTGGTATTTTTTATCTAGCCCAAACCGCACCGAATTGCTCTCGCAGCTACAGGCGCCGCCGGAGGTATCGTGCCGGCCGCAGGAGTCAGCAATTATGGTCATAATGGCTCGCCCTTCGTTGGAAATGAGTTTGCTGTTTGTAGTGACAAATATGTTGCCTTGATTGACGATCGTATCGGGGGCGCTGTAGCGTTCGCAAGGGTCATCGGCATTGTAAACTAAAAAATCTACTGCTTGATTTCCGCCTAAATCTACAATACGGAGAATCTGTCCTTTTTTGATGACGCGAGACCAGGGATGCCTGGCTGGTAAAACTTCGTTATAAATTGCAGTTTTTGGATCGAGAAGTTGTTGGGTAGTTGCAGTCATGGTTCACTTTTTGTGATGGAATAGCAGAATATTTCACCGCCGATTGATGCGGATAAGATTGAGTTGTGGAATCGGGTTTATTGCAGGAACAAAGCATCGGTGTTAATGAAGCCGCGCACAACTTCCGGGTTGGCGGTGCGGCACAAGTCGTCTGGTGCGGGTGCGGGGGTTTTCACAATCTGAATTTGGATGGGTTTGGGATCGTAAATTGAACCCGGATGCAGGATGTGGGGGGTGTTAGAAATAATTGTTAGTGCGTTCATTTCGGCTCGCAAATCGATAAAACTACCCGGTTTTTCGCAGCCTTCGCGAAACTCCATCGTGCCGTCTGGTTTGACGGCAATTCGAGTAAATAAGTTGAGGTTTGGCATGATGTCTTTTTTGCTCAATCCCCACCGAGTTAAAGCTTTGAGGAAGTTGTCGCGGGAGTTTTTCCAATCTCCTTGGCCGTATTTTTTACTGTTGCTAATGGCGTTGCTGCATCCTCCTAGCAAATCGTGACAGCCGGAGGTGTCTTGGGTGATGGAAAATAGGATGCGTCCCATGTCTGTGTAGATCACCATGCCTTGTTTGAGAAAGGCGTTGAATTGAATTTTGGCGGTGTCTGCTGCGTTGAAACGTTCGATCGCATTATCGGCGTTGTAGCACAGCATGGAAACGCCGCGAGAGCCTTCTAAATCGGTGATTCGCAGGGTGTTTCCCCGCTTGATGACTCCCGACCAGTACGCGCCGCCCGGTACGGTTTCTTCGATTAATACGAGGCTTGAATCGATTTGTGAGTTTGGGTCGATCGATGATAGTTGCACCATAAGTTCCTCTTGATGTATTTGGGTAGGTCAGCGAAACAAAATAATAGTATTTTGTAGTGGCAAAACTCACTTTCTCCCAAAGTAATATTTATTTCCACTGATATCTTACACCTTTCTTAAGAACGGGCAAGATGCCCGTTCCACAATAAAATTGAGTTTTGTGGAACGGGCATCTTGCCTGTTCCTAAATAGGTAATTGACAATGGTGCAAGATGTTAAGTTTCCACTTACTTAGGTTTGCAGTTAAACTCTTGGCGCGGGTGCAAAAAGTGCAACTACAAACCTATTTCTATTTAAGCAGCCATTGCAACTGCTTCCTGTCCGTGTTTCCGCATCAAATCCATGAGTTCGTCGCGGTAATCGTGGAATTTGGCGTGGCGTTTAACGCTGGGAGTGCGATCGGGCAAATTAATCGACATTTCCTTTCTCACTGTACCGGGACGAGCGCCCAAAGCATAAATCCGATTGGAAAGAAACACCGCTTCTTCGACATCGTGGGTAATCATAAAGATTGTAATCTGAGTGCGGCGCCACAAATCGAGCATGAATTCGTGCATCGATTCTTTAGTGTGGATATCCAATGCGCCGAAAGGTTCATCCATTAATAACACTTTAGGTTCAGAAGCGAGGGCGCGGGCGATCGCCACCCGCTGTTTCATCCCGCCCGACAATTCCTTCGGCAGCGACGAAGCAAACTGCGTCAATCCTACCACACTCAAATAATAGCTAGCTTGTTCGCGCCGCTTTTTCTTGGAAACGCCTTGAAGTTTGAGGCCAAACTCAGCATTTTCCTGCACGTTCATCCAAGGATAAAGAGTGTAATGCTGAAATACCATACCTCGATCCGGCCCAGGCGAAACAACTTCCTTGCCGTCAATTTTCACTTCCCCTGTTGTTGGCTTGTCCAATCCCGCAATCTGCCTCAACAGAGTAGATTTGCCCGAACCGGATGCGCCTACCGCGCAGATAAATTCGCCTTGCTTGATGCTCATATTGATGTCCTTGAGGACAACTAATTGACCTTTTTTTGTTTCAAAGTTTTTGTGCAGATTGTTGATTTGCAGAAACATGAGTTTATCCTCTGTATTGTCAGTAAAAAATGACACCATTCTGTCTTTTAATACCAATTTAATGTGAAGTTGCATATATCTCGATCCCCCTAAATCCCCCTTAATAAGGGGAGTAGGGGTTGACTTTGATCGGATTCTTGTCCCCCCCTTATTAAGGGGGGCTAGGGGGGATCGGAATTCTATGCAGCCTCATAAAAAACTGGTATAACATCTGCTTACTGTTTCTGACTTGACCATTTACAAGAAACCCGCAGCAGATATTGAAAAAGCAAGTCAAAAGTCAGTCCGATCGCCCCAATGACAATCAGCCCCACAAAAATTTCATCGGTTCGCAGAAATCGACCGGCGACGCTGATCCGGCGGCCTAAGCCTTCGGTGGCGGCAATCAATTCCGAGACGATTACCAATTGCCAAGCCGCAGCTAAGTTGATGCGGCTAGCATCAAGAATTCCCGGCAAAACGTGGGGAAAAATAACTTGAGTTAGGATTTCCCAGCGATTCCCACCCAACATATAAGTAGATTCGATCAAGTCTTTTGGAACAAACTTGACTGTATCCATCACCATCAGCGAATTGAAGAAAAAGACGCCGATAAATATCAGCATTATTTTGGGTTCTTCGCCGATTCCCAAGTAGAGAATTAGCAAGGGAATGAATGCTGGTGCGGGCATATATCGCATCAAGCCGAACATGGGTTCCAGCAAGGCGCGAATACTGGGAAAGCTGCCCATCAGCACGCCAATTGGTATGGAAAAAACCAAGGCGAACAGAAAGCCCACTCCCACCCGCCACAAACTCGCTACTGTGTCTTTCAAAAGTTCGCGAGTGTTCCACAGCCGACCAAATGCCTCTAAAACTTTGCCGGGGGAAGGCAAAAATTTGGGGTCTACGTTGGCGAAGGTTGTTACTAGCCACCACAGCAGCAGTGGCAGTGCGATCGATGTCACCGTTAACCCAATATTGAGGGGCTGTGGTATCTCTTCCGCAATCCGCCAGAAAACGGTGGGATTTAGGCTTTTTTGCTTGAGGTGGGATTGGATCGATCGGGGTTCGGGATTTGGTAGCATGATTTAATTGCGGAACGGTTGGTCGAGTAATTGCAGTAGATTTTGGGGATTATAAAAAGTATTTTTTTTTAAGGTTTTTTGTGTCTGCACAATCGTAAATTATGCCTTTTAGCTTTTACCTTCGGCATAAGCTTTTATAAAGCGATCGTCAAATAATGTGCTGATATCGGGTTGGGTTTTTGCTAAATTTACATCGACGAGGAATTTAGTCATTTCTGCCGCCGCAAACTGCAATGATGTCATGTCATTTCCCGGTTGAAAGGCTTTCAAGTTTTCCTCAACCGTAAATATCTTAGTGCCGTTTTCATATTCTTTGTATTCCTCGACGCTGACTCCGGCGCGGTTTGCTAGAATTTGGTAAGATTTGTCTTTATTTGCTTTCATGTATTCTAATGTGGCAAACCATGAATTGACCAGGGCTTGCACTCGATCGGGGTGTTCGCCGATAAACTTTCGGGTGAATACCAAATGGTCGGAAATCGCCCCCGGAAAATCTTTGGAACTAAACAGTTCCTTGCTGTTCGAGCGTTTTAATGCCTGCGTGGTAAACGGCGCAAATACTGCCACCGCATCGACTTGCCCTCCGACGAAAGCCGCCGCAGCTTTGCCGGTTTCCAGCGGTACAAATTGAATATCCTGCACTGATAAACCTGCTTTTCTCAGCCCTAACAGCAAGAGAAAGTGATCGACTGTACCTTCCTCGGCTGCAACTTTTTTGCCTTTCAAATCGGCAACCGAATTGATGCCTTCGGCGACAATCACTTTGTCATTTCCCGTCGAGTTGTCGTTGACTAAAACAATTACTTGGTCGGCGCCGCCTGATATAGAGTTTACGGTATCGCCGAGGGTTTGGCTGTTAGCATCTATCTGTCCTGCTGTGAGGGTGCTAATCGATTCTAAGTAGCCGTCAAACCATTTTAAGTCTACAGCAACATTGTTGGCTTCAAATATCTTTTGTTCTTTGGCAATTTGCCACGGAAACCAGCCGGGCCACGCGCTGAATCCGAGGCGAACTGCGTTAGCATTTACTGAAGAAGCTGCTTCGGTTTCAGTCGTGGTTTTGATATAAATTGCCGGGTTGACGCAGCCGACAGCGAAAAACCAGGTGATAAAAAATAGGGCGCAGTAGGAGAAGAGCGATCGCGTTATTTTTGGGGAGCAATATCGGATATTCATAGCAGATTCTGGTTGCTGGTTAGGGGTGAATATGTCGATCGAGCTTTTGCACCTTCTTTGGCTTCCTTAGCTTCCGCAAACCCCCCTGATATACAAGGATAAAGCCCGAGAGCTAACGAACCGAGTCTTGCTGACCGATCGCGTTTCTCCCGGGCTTTTATCCCGCCGTGTAACTGGCTAGTGTTTCCCTAAAATTAAAATCTTGGGAGAACCAGTCTGCTTCTCTCGGACCAGCACTTGAACTTTCTAAGCTGAGTTAGAAACTAATTCAAATCGGAACCCTAGAAGCGGTTAAATTTTTTCGGTTTTTGTCTGTATAAGTCCTGTTTGCAACCCAAGGAGTTATTCGAGACTGTTAGTAACAGCAATGCACTTAGCTTTTTTAAAAGTCAGCACAATGTAGCGTGCAATTTTACTAGATTGCTACGTTTCAAACGGTAACAGCAAACTTGATGCGAAAATGTGTAAGATGTTACAAAAAACAGTTTTTTTGGGAGTTGTTAATTAAACTTTTTGGAAGATTAAAGCGGGCGATGAGAGGGGGCGATGGGAAATCGCGAAGTTTACACACACAAAGACGAAGCCCGCAAGGCAAGAATTGAAGATTTTTCAAGAAATACTTCGATCGCCCCAGACTAGATGCGGAGGCGATCGACAATGCGGTAAACTAAAATTCTATTTGTTGTAATAACGATCGCCTAACACAGCCTGTGAAGTCAAATCCGTTAGCATTGGAATTATTCATCTCTCTGGGATCTCCCTCTGCGTTCTCTGCGTTCTCTGCGGTTAAATCATCCTCATATAACCAGAAATGATATGAAGTCATTTCTTCAATCTAAAATCTAAAATCTAAAATCTAAAATCGACTGACGGTGCACTATGGAAAAATTTAACCACAGCAACAGTCTAGACATTCATTCGCTGCTCGATCGCTACCGCACCGGCTCGATCGCGCCTGCAGATACGATCGCCAGCGTGTACGATCGGATCGAACGCTATGCAGATCCGGCAGTATGGATTTATTTAGCACCGCTGGCGGAAACCCTCGAACGCGCCAAAGCCTTGGAAAACCTAGACCCGCAAAAATTGCCGCTCTACGGGATACCTTTTGCGATCAAAGATAATCTCGATTGGGCGGGCGTTCCGACTACGGCGGGATGTCCTGCGTTTGCTCGCACTCCAGCGCGATCGTCCGCAGTCGTAGAGCGCCTGTGCGCTGCAGGTGCGATCGCGATCGGCAAAACAAACATGGATCAATTTGCCACAGGATTAGTGGGAACCCGCACGCCCTATGGAGTTTGTCGCAATCCGTTCGATCGGCGCTACATTCCGGGCGGATCGAGTTCCGGTTCCGCAGCAGCAGTCTCCGCCGGATTGGTGAGTTTTGCTCTGGGTACCGATACCGCAGGCTCAGGGCGGGTTCCCGCTGCTTTTACCAACATTGTCGGGCTGAAGCCAAGTTGCGGCTCGATCGGCACTCGCGGCCTGCTACCAGCGGTGCGATCGCTCGATTGCGTTTCTGTGTTCGCTCTCACCTGTGCGGATGCGGCCTCCGTGCTGCAAGTAGCCAGCGGTTTTGACGCTGAGGATGCGTTTTCTCGTCGCCCTGAAACGAAAGTTTTGCCGGATTTATCCCGCTTGCGGGTGGGAGTTCCCGGAGAGGGCGAACTCGAATTTTTCGGGAATGCAGAAGCCGAACAGCGCTATCGGGAGGATCTCGCGCGCTTGCAATCTTTGGGCTGCACGATCGCACCTATTGACTTCAAACCCTTTGCGGATGCTGCCGAACTGCTCTACGGCGGGCCTTGGGTAGCAGAAAGGTTGGCCGCGATCGGTGATTTCCTCGACGCGCACCCAGAGGATATCGATCCGATCGTCTACGAAATTATCAGCGGCGGCAAACGCTACGATGCCGTCTCTGCCTACCGCGCGTCGTACCGGTTGGCCGAGCTCCGCAAGCTTGCAGAAATTCAGTGGCAGTCAATGGATGTGTTGGCGGTACCCACGACAGGCACGATTTATACTGTCGCAGAAGTTGCAGCCGAGCCGATCGCGCTCAACACCAATCTTGGACGCTACACGAACTTTGCGAATTTGCTCGATTTGTGTGCGATCGCAGTTCCCAGCGGGTTTCAAAGCAGCGGATTGCCCGCAGGATTGACACTGATGGCTCCTGCGTGGCACGATTTATCGCTCTGCCGCCTGGGATCTGCTTTCCACGATCGCTTGGGGGGAACTTTGGGCGCAACCGGTCTGCCGCTGCCAACCGTCCCGGAACCCGCCAGCGCAGCCAAATCTTCCTCAGAAGAACGAGTCAAAATAGCCGTGGTTGGCGCTCATTTGAGCGGTGAGCCCCTGAATTATCAACTAATTGAGGGGGGAGGCGTTTTGGTTCGCGCCTGTCGTACCAGCCCGATTTACAAGCTGTATGCTTTGACGGGTACTGCTGTGGGCAAGCCGGGATTGGTGCGTCAGGTAGAGGGCGGTAGCGCGATCGAGGTGGAAGTTTGGGAGTTGTCGATCTCCGCTTTCGGCCGATTTGTCGCTAAAATTCCCTCGCCGCTGGGAATTGGTACGCTGGTGTTGGAGGACGGCTCGACGGTGCAGGGCTTTTTGTGCGAACCTTATGCTGTGGCGGATGCGATCGATATTTCTCATCTCGGCGGTTGGCGAGCATATAACTTCCGCTTTTAAGTTAAGTTAGAATTGCAAATTTCTACCCATCTTCAGAATCATGCCACCAGCAGTGCCACTTGTACGAACTCCCATCACAACCCCAACCCCCACCGGCGGTAGCGGTACCAGTCCCGGAGGGGCCGCTGGCGGCACTCGCGGCACCAGCGGCCCCGACTCTCTCAGGGGTACTGCGGGCGCTAACTTGATATTTGGTTTGGGTGGGCCTGACAGCATTTTGGGCTTAGGCGCAGACGATTCCCTCTACGGCGGCGACGGCGATGACTCACTGCTGGGCGACGTTGGCAATGACCGACTGTTCGGCGGTGCCGGCCGTGACAGCGTTTTGGGTGGCGCCGGCGGCGATACTTTCTACGGCGGCAAAGGTTCTGACTCAATGCTGGGCGACGAGGGTAATGATTTGCTATTTGGCAACCAAGACACCGATACTTTGTTGGGCGGCGCGGGTAATGACACGTTTTTTGGGGGTGCCGGCGATGACTCGCTGTTTGGTGGCATCGGCGATGACTGTTTATCGGGCGATCGCGGCCGAGATACTTTAACTGGTGGCGCCGGAAACGATACTTTTGCGATCGGGCGTTTCGCAGACGGGGATGTGATTACAGATTTTACTGATGGTACGGATCGAATTCGCTTGGCTGCCGGCCTTACTTTTGGCGAACTCACCATTTCCGCTGGGGCCGGAACTTCGCCCACTACAATTATTCAGCTTACAAGCACCAAGGAAACTCTGGCTACTTTATTCGGAGTTGCCCGCACTTCTATCAGTCAGGCAGACTTTATTATTTAATTGGGAATTGTTGACGGTTGACTGTTGGCGGTTGACTGTTGACTGTTGACTGTTGACTGTTGACTGATACAAAATCCGGGTTGGCTAACCATTTTATGAGACTCGGTGCTTGCAACCGCTTTTGACCTCAAACTACACAAACGAAGTCTGCCTTCGCAGACTAAGATAGAGAAATTTATTTAAGCAGGATTTGGTATGACAAATAACCAATAATAAATAACAAATAACAACTGACTAATGACTACTGACTACTGACTCATCACTACTGACTACTGACTACTGACTAATGACTATTGACGGTTTTCTCAATCTCAACAAACCTGCGGGCATGACTTCTCACGACTGCGTGGGGCGAGTGCGCCGGCTATTGAAACTCAAGCGAGTCGGACACGGAGGAACCCTCGATCCTGCTGTGACTGGCGTTTTGCCGATCGCCCTGGGCAAAGCAACCAGACTGCTGCAATATCTCCAACACAATAAAGCTTACCGAGGCACGATTCGGTTTGGCTTAACTACTGCTACTGACGATTTAGAAGGAGAAATTATCCATTCTCGACCGGTGCCAGAGTTGAGTTGGGAACAAGTCCAAGCTGCACTCCCAAAGTTCCTAGGAAAAATCGAGCAATTTCCGCCGAGTTTTAGTGCGGTTCAGGTGGGAGGAAAACGCCTTTATGAGTTAGCGAGAAAAGGCGAAACTGTGGAAGTTGCTGCTAGAAAGGTCGAGGTTTTTCGGCTGGAAATATTGGATTGGCGATCGGGGGATTTTCCTGAATTGGATTTGTCGATCGCCTGCGGGGCGGGTACTTACATTCGGGCGATTGCGCGGGATTTGGGGGCTGTCTTGAATACAGGCGGTACTTTGGCTTGTTTGACTCGCACCGAAAGTAGCGGTTTTTCGATCGACCAAAGTCTAACTTTTGAACAATTGGAACTGCAATTGCAGGAAAATAAATTCTGCCCGATTTTGCCATCGGCGGTTTTGGGACATTTAGGGGCGATCGTCCTTTCCCCTGAATATACCAAACGCTGGTTTCAAGGACAGCGCCTCCCGATTCCAGAAACGCCGATCGGGCCACAGGAAGAAAGTAGCAACCATCCCCCCCACAACCCAATACCCCAACCTCCCTATCCCTTGCAGGTTTACGATCGAGACGGTAATTTTTTAGGTATCGGTCAAGTAGCGAACTCAGAGACAAGTACCATATTATCTCCTCAAATTGTGCTTTAAGTATCTAAAATAAAAATGAAAAAAGGTATAATTGGTACAGGAAAAGTTGGCGGAACTCTAACCGCTGGGAATGCTCTCTATGCACCTAGCTTACAGCGGTACGGGACGAGATTGACCTATTAATCTAATCAATCGCTGAGGTAAAAATTGTGAAAATATTGCTGATCGGATTAATCCGAGGCTACAAAATGGGCATTTCTCCTTACCTGCCTAACGCCTGTAGATTTCAGCCAACTTGTTCGCAATACGCGATCGAAGCAATAGAAAGATTTGGGCCGGCCCGCGGCAGCTCAATGGCAGTTAAGCGGATTTTGCGCTGTCATCCTTTTCATCCAGGGGGTTACGATCCAGTACCTCCTGCAGATAGCGAGGGCGATTAGTTATTAGTCAAAAATAGTATTTTAGTTATTAGTTAATAGTGCAAATAGGCGTTACATCCTCATGGCTAAAACTACCGAGGGGAATCACTCCCTAAGAGGGTGAAATTCGCACAATTAGTGGTGTTTTTTAACCCAAATTCAGTAATATTACTGTTATCTTTCAAAACTCAGCAGCTATATAATGGTACAAACAGAGTACAGGGGATGCGAGTTGATATGTCTGCTACCGCAATCGGATACAAAATGTTGTCCCATACTCTGGCTGTACTCAGCCAGAAACAAGCAACGGGGAAACTGGTGTTAGAGCAAGGGGAACAACAGTGGCAACTTTACTTTTTTCAGGGTAGTTTGGTTTATGCCACGGGAGGATCGCACAGATCGAGGCGCTGGTACAGGGCGATCGGGCAACACTGTCGAAACTTTCAAGTGGATCTCAGAGACCTCAATGCTGGAGAACTGTGGGAATATCAACTGCTTCAGCGAGGGATAGCAGCCAGCGAAATGAGTCTGGAACAAGCTAGGGCGATCGTCCACACCAGCCTTTCGGAAGTGTTATTTGCTCTGATCGGTCAATCGGGTTTGCGCCGGGAGTGGCGTCCGTCCCAGAAATATTTTTCTACCATTACCTCTTCTTTGCTGCTGTCTTTAACAGAAGTAGAGAAAATTCTGTGTTGTACAGAAGAAATTTGGCAGAAGTGGAAAGCAATGGGTTTGTGGCTGGTAGATCCAGAACAAGCACCACTTTTAAAAGCATCGGCCCAGTTGCAGCAAAATCGATTTAGTTCTAATTCTTTGATCGCTTTGGGTAACGTATTCAACGGCGAGAATACTCTTTGGGATATTGCATTTAAGAAAAAGCAGTGCGTGACAGTGGCAACTCGCGCTTTAGTTAATTACATCAAGCAGGGTTTAGTAAATTTCCGAACCGTACCAGACTTGCCGTCGCCTATAGAACAGTGGCGTCTTGCCGCGGCGATCGCAGGGCCGGGTCGCCCTTTGATTGCCTGTATCGATGACAGTCCGGCAGTATGCGAATTTTTAGAGCAAATTTTATTGCCCCAGGGGTATCGAGTCCTAAAAATTCAAGACCCCATGCAGGGAGTGGGCCTCCTCGCCAAACAAAAGCCTGCTTTAATTTTTATGGACGTGGTGATGCCGAAGACAAGTGGCTTTGCTTTGTGCAATTTTTTGCGAAAGACACCTGCTTTTCGGGAAACTCCGATCGTGTTTTTGACCGGTCAAGACAGTATAATTGACCGCACGCGAGCGAAATTGACAGGTGCTTCCGATTTTTTGAGGAAGCCAGCCAATCCCGAACAGGTTTTGCAAATAGTTGACAAGTATTTGAAGGTAAAAGGCGATCGCTACCCTTCAGCAATTCGCCCCCAAGATATACTTAATCCACGACAACTTACCCTGGCAAATTCTTGAACCAAAATTAATGAACACAATAACCCCTTGCTGGGTGCGTCAGGAACTGACGCACCCTACGATTATTGTAAAATAAAGACGCAATCGAATTTAAGATAATTAATTATGAGTAATGTTACCAGCGATCGCACCCCGCAGGTGAGCGTAGTAATTCCGGCTTACAACTGTGCTGCTTACGTCGGCCAAGCCGTAGATAGCGTTCTGCACCAAACCTATGCTAACTGGGAAATTATTGTCGTAGACGACGGTTCCAAAGATGACACTAGATTAGTTTTAGAGAAATATGGCCATCAAATTCGCTACATTTACCAACAAAATCGAGGAGTTTCGATTGCCAGAAATCACGGCATCGAGCTAGCGCGAGGAGAATTTATCGCCTTTCTCGATGCTGACGACTACTTTTTCCCCGACAAATTAGCAGCACAAATGGCTGTATTTGCAGCGCGACCAAATCTAGGAATAGTTCACAGCGGCTGGCGTCTAGTTAATAGTATAGGCGAACCGCTAAAAGATGTCAAACCCTGGCAAAATGTCCCTAAATTAGACTTAGAAATGTGGCTGCGGTGGAAACCAGTATTACCCAGCGCCATGGTATTTCGCCGTCAGTGGTTAGAGCGCGCCGGCGGATTTGATCCTCGATTTCCCCCAGCGGAAGATACAGATTTAGTGCTGCGTTTAGCCTTAATGGGATGCGAAACAGAGTGGTTGCAGCAAGTAACTGTTTGCTACCGCCAGCACGAACAAAGCGCCATGTACAAAGGTTTACCGCAGGCTAGATCCCTCGCGGCAGTCATGGACAATTTTTTTGTCCGCCCCGAGTTGCCGGATAAAATACGTTTGTTGGAAAAGCAAATCAAGTACAGTACCTTAGTTTGGATTGCTTGGTATTTGTACCGCACCGGTCATTCTGTTGAGATGGTAGAGTTTTTGCAGCGTTCTTGGAATTATACGCCTTATTTGCCTGTGGAAACGGTAATTAATTGGGCGGAAGCTTTCGCCGAGTTTTCGCAGGATGCGGGAAATGAATTCGATGCAGATTTGTTAGCTCAATCTCCAGAGTGGGAGCAGTTAATGCAGTGGATTATTCTCGGTACGCCAGCTTGATTGAAAGCTTTTCCATTGCACTGATCTCGTTTACGGTTGCATAGGAATTATTTAACCGCAGAGAGCGCAGAGGACACAGAGGAAGAGAAGAGAGGTTTTTCGCATTTCTGGCTATGTAAAATCTGCATAAACTTTATTAGGCTTCAGTTTGAGTTTCTGCTTCAGTAAAAATTGGCGGCCACAGTTCAGCAATTGGCAATTCCCAACCAGGGAAAAGTTCGGGGACAGTCAAAATATCTTCATTTCCCAACACAATCGGTTCACCTTCCTGACGATAAACTGTTACAGTTTCTTCATCTGGATCGATCAAAATTCCTACTTGCGCTCCGAGTTCTAGGAAATTCTGAATCTTTTTTTCTAGCGGTTTAATGCGATCGCTCTGTGATTTAATTTCTACTACCAAGTCTGGGACTAATTCTCCGAAATAACGGGGACTTTGCCTGAGACGTGCGGCGCGGACAAAAGAAACATCAGGTGCTGTAAGGTTAGCATCAGGTAAAATAAAGCCGCCTGCGGAGTCAAAAACTCGACCCAAACGGCGGGGATAAACCCAATTGGCGAGCAGCCAACTGAAAATTACACCTATTTCGCTAGATACAATATCTGACGGGCCCACAATGATAATTCTCCCGCTTTCTAGTTCAACTTGGTAGTCTTGACCGGCTTCTTTGAAGGTTTTTTGGACTTTTTCTAAGTCTTTGAGTGTCATCATACGATTTTAGATTTTAGATTTTAGATTTTAGATTTTAGATTTTATAATTATCTGCAACTGACGCACTCTAAATAATATTGGTTATTGCTTATTTTGTCAGGTGCGTCAATCTATTTTAGATTTTAGAATTGAAGAATTATCTGCAACTGACGCACCCTACAGGTTGGTTATTCCTTAGCAGAAAAGGAGTTGCCGCAGCTACAGCTTTGGGCGGCATTGGGATTGTGAAATCGGAAACCTCCGCCCATCAAGTCTTCTGAATAATCCAAGGTGAGCTCATTGAGATATTTTAAGTGCTGGGGGTCGATCGCAACGGAAATTCCCTCCGACTCGCATACAGCGTCTTCTGGGGCTGGCGCGTCGTCAAATGCCATTGTATAAGACAAACCGGAGCAGCCGCTCGATTCCACGCCCAGACGAAATAAAGCATTGGGGTTTGGATGCTTCGACTTGAGGCGCGTGACTTCTGTTGCTGCTGTTTTGCTCAGATGAATCATTATGAGTAATTGGTAATTGGTAATTGGTAATTTGGGAGTAATGTTGAATTTTGAGAATTTAGAGTGCGCCTAGGCGTGCACTTTACCCGGAGAATGTAGGGTGCGCCGCGCCGCGCACCTTACCCCTATATCTTTAGCAACTTGAGTTACTTAGCCTTTTCTGTACGGGCATAATCGTCTTGAAAGCGGATAATATCATCTTCTCCGAGATATTCGCCATTCTGCACCTCAATTAAAACCAGAGGGATAACTCCCGGATTTTCCAGGCGGTGAGAAATGCACTGAGGAACGTAGGTAGACTGATTTGTAAACAGAACTTGTTCAGTTTCGCCACAAGTAACTTTTGCAGTACCTGAAACCACAATCCAGTGTTCGCTGCGGTGGTGGTGCATTTGCAGGCTGAGGCGGTGTCCAGACTTAACTTCGATCCGCTTAATTTTATATCCTGGGCCTTCTTCTAGAGTCGTAAATGAGCCCCAAGGCCGCAATTCTGTAGCGGCTATTCCGTTGGGTGCTGCAGGTGTGTGCAGGGTAGATACTTGAGAAATTTCTTGAATCTGAACCATGATTTTCACTCCTTAAGGATTGCTTGCTGAATCCTTTGGTAAACGACGTTGTTTTTTGAGATTAACTAATCTATAGTTAAAATCTAAGCCCACCTGCGGGGAATGGTTAGCCGACTGTAGAGTTTTGCAAGAGTTGTGCTCAGCCCGATCGACCTGCCTTAACAACCATAGCAAAACCAACATAGCTGTTGTCACCTGTTATTAGATCGATCGCCCCAATCTACATCAAATCTTCATAGAAAGGGCGCTGGTTCTTGAATATTGATTAAAGGTGAATCCTAATCCAGCTCTTGAGACTGCTGCTGCAAAACTCCTAGCATCTCTTGATAGAAAGGCAGCCCTTGACTTTGGCTATCGCTGGCGGTTGCGATGATTTGCAAGGTTTCGATCAGCGAGTATCGGGCTGCATCTACAATAAGATCGAGGAGGGGATGAATCCCAGAACCATGCTGCTGTGCTTCTGCGATCGCATCGATGTAGGCAGCACGCACCTGGTTAGAGATAATCACAATGGGATATCCCGCCCGCAACAGCAGGAGATTCATCAATAGCCGTCCCGTCCGTCCGTTACCATCCCGAAATGGATGAATCGACACAAAGCGAAGATGTGCTTCGGCTGCATACTCTAGCGGATGTAACGATTTGATTTTATCACTGTTGAGCCATTCGATAAATTCCGGCATCAAACCCGAAAGTAAATAATGAGGCGGATAGAGATATTCAGTACCGGCGGCTTTGACATCTAACTGCCGATAGCGTCCAGCTTCCTCCGGGGCGTTAGCGAAGCCCTCGAAGAGGATCGCCCTTATAATTAAGTTGTGAATTTGTTTAATTTCCCATTCCCCGATCGCGGTGTCCGATCGCGTTAGCATTTCAATGTAGTCGATCGCATCTCGATGTCCGATCACTTCTAGATGTTCGCGCAAAGTTTTGCCACCGACAGTGATGCCAGTTTCTAAGACTAATGCGGTTTCGCGCTGCGTTAAGGTGTTTCCCTCGATCGCATTAGAATGATAGGTAAACCGAACATCGTAGAGTTTTTTCAATTCTGCAACCAGCGTGGGAGAAAGCGGACGAAAGCTATCCAACCAGGCTTTGAGTTGCTCGACTTTTTGCAATTTTTCAGAAAGGTTCATCGCGGATGAGAAGGCAAAATGTTGGTGGAGAATGTCACCCAGACGCTGAGGGTACAGTCGCATTAAAAATGTTATAAACTCCTTTCTCAATAACAGGCAAGATGCCTGTTCCACAGAGAGTAAATTTTGTCGGCTGGGCATCTTGCCCGCCCTTGAAAAGCTTATTAACAAGGGTGCAAGATGTGAGTTGGTATCGGAATTACTCATCTCTCTTCTCTTCCTCTGCGCTCTCTGCGGCCTCTGCGGTTTAATAATTCATATAATTGAAGAGTCTTTAAGCATAAATCTTTAACCTCCGGGTTCCATAGTTAATTTATCGGCTTTAACTATTTTTTTACGCTCGATCGAATAAGCTTCGATTTTTTGGTGCATCTACCCAATTGAGTAGATCCACATATAATACATGATACTAGAGCGATCGGCATCCCACCATCTACTCTAGATCAACATCTTTTCGCCACTTTGACAGGAGCATCCAAATGAACAGCAACGGACTGCCACAAAAGCAAGGTCTGTACGATCCGCAGTTCGAGCACGACGCTTGCGGAGTCGGATTCATCGTACACATGAAGGGTAACAAATCCCACGAAATTGTCGAGCAGGCACTGACAATCCTCTTGAACCTCGACCACCGAGGCGCGTGCGGCTGCGAACCCAACACCGGAGACGGGGCGGGGATTTTGATGCAGGTGCCCCACAAGTTTCTCAAGAAAGTAACCGCGGCCCTAAACATCGAACTTCCCGAAGCCGGCGAGTACGGCGTTGGCGCGATTTACTCGTCGCCAAATCGAACTGAACGGGAAAACGGCAAACGCATTTTTGAGGAAATCGCCGCAGAAGAAGGCCAGGAAGTGCTGGGTTGGCGCGATGTTCCCACGAACAACTCGTCCCTCGGCGACACCGCCAAATCTAGCGAACCCTTCATGCAGCAAGTGTTCCTCCGGCGGGCTGCAGGTATTGACGAGGCGGCTTTCGAGCGGAAACTGTACGTCATCCGCAAACGGGCTCACAATGCCATCCGCAGGACTAACACAGACCCCTACTGGTACAATTCCACTCTCTCGTGTCGGACGATCGTCTACAAGGGTATGTTAATGCCCGTGCAAGTCGGCGATTACTATCCCGACCTGCACGACCCCGACATGGAAAGCGCTCTAGCCCTGGTTCACTCGCGCTTCAGCACGAATACTTTTCCAAGTTGGGAACGATCGCACCCTTACCGCTACATCGCTCACAACGGCGAAATTAACACGATGCGCGGCAACATTAACTGGATGCACGCGCGGCAATCGCTGTTCGAGTCAGAACTATTTGGCGATGACTTAAAGAAAATCCCCAATTTAATCAATATCGAAGGCAGCGACTCGACGATTTTTGACAATGCTTTGGAATTGCTGACTTTGGCGGGGCGTTCTTTGCCGCACGCTGTAA
Source organism: Microcoleus sp. B9-D4 (assembly GCF_036705105.1). NCBI lineage: Bacteria > Bacillati > Cyanobacteriota > Cyanophyceae > Oscillatoriales > Microcoleaceae > Microcoleus > Microcoleus sp. B9-D4. The sequence goes on along the minus strand of NZ_JAUBTS010000028.1, from coordinate 9,613 downwards.
TGATGATGATTCCCGAACCTTGGACAGCCCACGAGTCCATGAGTGACGAGAAAAAGGCTTTCTACGAATACCATTCTTGCTTGATGGAACCTTGGGACGGCCCAGCTTCGATCGCCTTTACTGATGGTACTTCGATCGGGGCCGTGCTCGATCGCAACGGTTTGCGCCCTTCCCGCTACTGCGTTACCAAAGACGACTTGGTAATTATGGCATCGGAAGCGGGAGTTTTGCCGATCGCCCCAGAACGAATTGTATCAAAAGGTCGCTTGCAACCGGGGCGGATGTTCCTGGTAAATACCGAGGAAGGCCGCATCGTGTCTGACGAGGAAATTAAGACCAAAATCGCCACAGAACACCCGTACCGCCAGTGGATCGACCAGCACATGGTCGAAATCGCCAAACTCAAAGATGCGCCGGAAGTGGCAGAATCCGACCCCGAAACATTATTGCAGCGGCAAATGGCCTTTGGCTACACCTTTGAAGAACTGCGGTTGCTGTTAGCGCCGATGGCGAAAGATGGCGTGGAAGCTGTCGGCGCAATGGGTGCGGATACGCCCCTGGCCGTGCTTTCCAACCGCCCAAAACTGCTTTACGAATACTTCCAGCAGTTGTTTGCTCAAGTTACCAATCCGCCGATCGATTCTATCCGCGAAGAAATTGTAACTTCTGCCGAAACTACGATCGGCGCTGAACGCAATTTGCTCAAACCGGAACCGGAAAGCTGCCATTTAATCGAACTGAAAACGCCAATTCTCAGCAATGAAGAATTAGCTAAGCTCAAACACGTAAATGAGGGCAATTTCAAGTCGCTGACCGTGCCGATTTTGTTTGACCCCAAAAGCGGGGTGAAAGGTCTAGAACAAGCCTTAGAAGAGGTTTTTGCAGCAGCAGACAGCGCGATCGCCTCCGGGGTGAATATCCTCATTTTGAGCGATCGGGGTATCAGTCCAGACAAAGCCCCAATTCCAGCGCTGCTGGCAGTTGCGGGCCTGCACCACCACTTGATCCGTAAAGGTACGCGCACGCGGGCGGGACTCGTGCTCGAATCCGGCGAACCGCGCGAAGTGCATCACTTTGCGACACTTATTGGATATGGTTGCGGCGCGATTAATCCGTATTTGGCCTTTGAGACGATCGCCGATTCGATCCGCGAAGGATTGCTGCTAAATGTCGAGTACAAAACAGCTTGCAAAAACTACATCAAAGCCGCAACTAAAGGGGTGACGAAAGTTGCCTCGAAAATTGGGATTTCGACAATTCAAAGTTATCGCGGCGCGCAGATTTTTGAGGCGATCGGCTTAAACAAATCCGTAGTCGATAAATACTTTGCTTGGACAGCCTCGCGGATTGAAGGCGTAGACCTCGAAGTCATCGCCCAAGAAGCAATTTTGCGCCATACCCACGCTTTCCCCGATCGCCCAGCCAGCGGACATACTCTCGATGTCGGCGGCGAATATCAGTGGCGGAAAGAAGGCGAAGCGCATTTGTTTAGCCCGCAGACAATTCACGCGCTGCAAAAGTCAGTGCGCGAGGGCAGTTATACGCTTTTCAAACAGTATTCTGGGCTGGTTAATGAACAAAACCAGCAGCATTTTACCTTGCGCGGTTTGTTGCAATTCAAGCAGCGGGAATCGATACCCATTGAGGAAGTTGAGCCGATCGAATCTATTCTCAAACGCTTTAAAACTGGGGCGATGAGTTACGGTTCGATTTCTAAAGAAGCCCACGAATCGCTAGCAGTAGCGATGAACCGCATGGGTGGCAAATCGAACACTGGTGAAGGTGGCGAAGATCCCGATCGCTACACTTGGACGAACGATCGCGGCGACTCGAAAAACAGCGCGATCAAACAAGTTGCTTCCGGGCGTTTCGGCGTTACCAGCTTGTACCTTTCCCAAGCGCGGGAACTGCAAATCAAGATGGCGCAAGGCGCGAAACCCGGTGAAGGCGGACAGTTGCCCGGTAAAAAAGTATACCCGTGGATTGCGAAAGTACGGAACTCGACTCCGGGTGTGGGTTTGATTTCGCCTCCTCCTCACCACGACATTTATTCGATCGAAGATTTGGCCGAATTGATTCACGACTTGAAAAATTCCAACCGGGAAGCGCGGATTAGCGTGAAACTCGTGTCGGAAGTTGGAGTCGGGACGATCGCGGCCGGGGTTGCGAAAGCCCACGCCGATGTCGTCTTGATTTCCGGCTACGACGGCGGAACCGGCGCTTCGCCACAAACTTCGATCAAACACGCGGGATTACCTTGGGAATTGGGACTGGCGGAAACTCACCAAACTTTGGTACTCAACAATCTCCGCAGCCGGATTGTCGTGGAAACTGACGGTCAAATGAAAACCGGTCGCGATGTAGTAATTGCTGCACTCCTTGGCGCTGAGGAATTCGGTTTTGCGACCGCGCCGCTGGTGACATTGGGCTGCATCATGATGCGCGTTTGCCACCAGAACACTTGCCCGGTGGGCGTGGCGACCCAAGACCCGCTGCTGCGGAAAAACTTTACCGGCGACCCCGATCACACGGTAAACTTTATGACTTTCGTCGCGCAGGAAGTCCGGGAAATTATGGCGCAGTTGGGCTTCCGCACGCTGAATGAAATGGTTGGCCGCACTGATGTTTTGGAACCTCAGCAAGCGGTGGAACACTGGAAGGCTAAGGGTTTGGATTTCTCGAAAATCCTTTATCAGCCGGAAGTTGGCGCGGATGTCGGGCGCTATTGTCAGATGGCGCAGGATCACGGTTTGGAAAAGTCGATCGACATGAGTGTACTGCTGGATTTGTGCAAAGGTGCGATCGAAAATGGCGAAAAAGTCCACGCCAAACTGCCGATTACCAATGTCAACCGCGTTGTCGGCACAATTCTAGGCAACGAAATCACCAAACGCCACTGGGAAGGTTTGCCCGATGACACGGTGCACCTGCACTTCCAAGGCAGCGCTGGGCAAAGCTTTGGCGCATTCGTACCCAAGGGAGTCACCCTGGAACTCGAAGGCGAAGCTAACGACTATTTGGGCAAGGGGCTCAGCGGCGGCAAGATTATCTTGTATCCGTCGCCAGCTTCTACCTTTGTCGCGGAAGAAAACGTGATTGTCGGTAACGTAGTGCTTTACGGCGCGACAGCCGGCGAGGTTTTCATCCGAGGGATGGCGGGCGAACGTTTTGGGGTGCGTAACTCCGGCGTGAATGCGGTAGTTGAAGGTGTGGGCGATCACGGTTGCGAGTACATGACTGGCGGCAAAGTTGTAGTTTTGGGTGAAACCGGGCGCAATTTTGCAGCGGGTATGAGTGGCGGTGTTGCTTACATTTTGGATGAGGCGGGGGATTTTGCTACTCGCTGCAATATGTCGATGGTGGATTTGGAAAAACTGGAGGATGTTGAGGAAATTAGCGATTTGCGGCAGTTAATTCAGACTCACTTTGATTTGACTGGAAGTGCGAAGGCATCGAAGGTTCTGGCTGCGTGGGATGAGATGGTGCCGGTGTTTGTGAAGGTGATGCCAAGGGATTATAAGCGGGTGTTGCAGGCTATTGAAAGGGCGATCGCATCGGGTTTGAGCGGTGATGATGCGCTGACGGCTGCGTTTGAAGAAAACGCTCGCGATGTCGCCCGGATTGGCGGCAGCTAGGGTTTAGCATGAGGAATGGGTAATGGCTGTTATCAATCAGCAATTACCTATTCCTCACGAGCGATAGATTACCAATTATTAACTACAAACTACCAATGTTACAAAATATCAGTAATACTGATAATGCGCTCATTGAAGAAATTCTTAAAAGTTGGCAACCGCGATCGAGTCGATGTGGTCGCCTAGTGCAACGGTTTGATAGCGTTTTGCATTGGCATTACAGCGTTGCTCTATCGGATGCGTCTGCGATCGGTTGGGGGCCGGAGCGATCGGGCAGTCCATCAGATCGAGGACGCTTGGCGATCGAGAAGCTAGGGGATAATTTTCATGATGCCCTGAAAGTTCCCTATCTCGATCGATCGGCAATTCTGACCAATTTAATTGCTTCTGTCCCGGCGTTTCACGAGCAATGGAACTATGGTGTTCAAGGCTGGAATTGCGAGCATTGGGCGCGTTTAGTAACGACCGGGCAACCGATTTCATATCAAATCAAACATCAAGGTTTTGGAATTTTCGACCTATTTGGTACGTTGTACAATCGCGGGGAGGCGATCACCCACCTCAATGGTCACAGAGACTATGCGACTCAACGAATCCACGCGATCGCTGACAATGCTTAAAGGCTATGTAGGGTGCGTTAGACATCAAGATTTTAGGGGGTATTTTCAGGTTTTTGCCTGATGTACCTTACTGATTACTCGCGATGTCGCTCTGATTGGTGGCACTTAGGGTTCTGTGGTAGAATGCTACTAATAAAACAAGGGGCGCAAGCCTCTTGTTCGCCCGCAGAGAAAAGGAAGGGCAATCAGTAGATACTAGACCATTATCAGTAAGCTAGTTGCAGATAGATTTCAGTAACTTAACTCAAGCATATCCCACATAATATATCTTATGGATAACAACCTAAAGTTCGAGATTCTAGCGCTCAATAGACCTGAACAATCTAGCATTTTATCAGAGTGTGAGCTTCTCTATTCACTTCGCTCGAAGAGTTTATTATGGAAAACGCCGTCATTTGACGAGACAAACTTGCGAATAACTGAGAACACTAATACTCTTGAAGTCAAGGGAGTCAAAGCTAACACAGGAATTGATGAAGAATTCAGTAAGTATGCAGAACCCAGTCAGGCATTTTTAGTGACGGTAACTGGAAACTCTGATTGGTTGGAGCCAAAACGGAAGCTAATTGTAGAGTTTCTACAGCAACAAAAATTTAACCACCTATATGTCTTAATAGATCAAGTTTCCGAACAGATTGCCTGTGAAATTTATCCACTGATATATAAAGTTGAAAATCTTCTTCGAGCGTACATTGTTAAATTCATGACGACACGAATGAGTCCTAAGTGGTGGGATGACACAGCTACCAACGATCTCAAACAGAAGGTTAAAGACAGAAAAAACAACGAAAAAGAATTTGCAGAGTATATTGATAACAAGATTTATCTGATTGATTTTAGTGATGTAGGAAAACTTATATACTTTCATTCAACAGGGTTCACAAGTAAAGAAGACATAATTTCCAAAATCTCTGAGATTGAAGAAACCCCCGAAGCAATTAGAAAACTAAAGCAGGAAATCCAAACCAATTATCAAAGATTTTTTAAAGACTCTTTCAAGAATAAAAATTTTCAACAGAAGTGGGAGGAACTTGAAAAAATTAGACATAAAGTAGCACACAATAACTTATTTACAAATAGCGATCTTGAGAAAGGTAAACAGTTAGCTAAGGAACTACTTGAGATTATCGATACGGCAATCAAGAGCGTTGATGAGGTAACGTTGCGTCCAGAAGAGGTGGAAGCTATACAAGAAAGTTTCCCTACTCAAGAAAGTTTTACAGAGATCACAGAAGGTGAACTTCTCACAGAGTTAAGAGAGCAAGAGGGATATTACTCGAATCGACCTAACGCATTTGTCAGTCTCTCCAGATTCGTAACAATACATCTTTCTGGTAAGAGTTACAGCGTACCATCCACCTATAGGCTAGTTAAAGAACTAGAAGCACAACAGAAAGTAGAGGTTTATTACGTAGACAATCCTTACAATCAAGCACAAAAAACAGCAGCTATTCGGATAGCTCAACCTACTGCAACATAACATTAGTGAATCAGTGATTGCCCTTTGAAATAAGGTCGAGCGGCTACAATCATTATTACCGCAAGCATTAGATTAAATTAACCACATGAACTACAGAAAGAAGGCACACTATGAAAGCGATTGAAACCACCGGAAAAATTGACGATCGAGGGATGCTTTGTATCGATCGACCCCTTGCTCTTGCCAGCCACAGCCACGTTCGGATTATTGTTTTAGTACCCGAAGACACTGATATCGATCCCGATGATGACCCCACTGAAACTGTCATCGAAGGGATTCAGCAAGGCTTCCATGAGGCAATTACCGGACAAACTCTCCCCTTGTCTCAACTGTGGGATGGCATCGATGACAATTGATCCACAAGTGATCCAAATTGAACTCACCCCCCGATTTCAAAGAGACTTGCGAACTTTAGGCAAACGCTATCGCAACATTCGCAACGACATTCAGCCTGTAATCGAACAACTTCAAGCGGGGGAACTTCCGGGCGATCGCATTCCGGGAATGGAGTACGAAATTTTCAAAGTTAGAATTAAGAACAGCGACATTCAAAAAGGCAAAAGCGCGGGCTACCGTGCTATTTATTACCTCAAAACTAGCGATTCGATCGTTTTGGTGACTATCTATTCTAAATCAGACCTATCAGACATCGCGGCCGAAACAGTTCGAGAAATTCTAGCCCAATACGAGCAACAGTTTCCCGAATCAGAAGAATTATGAACTATCAACTTTATTCAGATGTCATCTTGCTGTGCAACCTTCCAGAAGAAGGACTTTATGCCGGCGATATCGGTACAGTTGTAGAACAGCATCACGTTGAAGGACTAGAAACAGGTTATAGCATTGAGTTTTTCGATCTGTTGGGAAACACTGTAGCGGTTGCGACACTACCTGGAAGTTATTTGCGATCGCCCACAAGTGCAGACAGACCTACAGTTAGACTGGTTAATAGTTTTGCTGCGTAAGTAGAGGAAATAGTACAATCGCGATGATGACCCCAAGTCGAGGAAGGCGATCGTCTAAAAATAGTGGCGATCGACTCAAATTGTCCCAACTGAGAGTAAAATTGAACATCTACTTTCCATAGAGCAACGTCGCTTTGAGCCAGATTCAAATCTTAAACTTACAAAGCCTTAGCCAGGGACTCCCTGCGATTACACCTGCCTTTGGAGCCGCGATCGCAGAAGCAGGTGCGATTTGTCTAACCGATGAAGCTCACCAACCAGGAGTAACACTTAAAGTTGAGGGAGAATTTTCTGCCACATTCAAGTTAGATTGGCAGCCAGTCACCGATCAAACCCGACGATGTTGGAATGACGAAGAATATACTACCGAGCAGGCTGCTTATGGAATTGCATTCCTGTTAATTCAATACTCCGGACAGTTTTTGGAACGATACTACAAGTCTTACAGGGCAAGCATCATAAAAAAGTCGAATTAAATGCCGCGTCTGGGGTAGAGGTGACATTGATTTAATTATCCACGCTCGCCTCAAAGTCCTATGGAATAAGCCATTGGGCCATATAAAAAGTGTCCGGACTATTGTTAATTCTGCAATTAACAAATCTCACAGTCATTGAACGCTCTCGCAAAGGAACTGGATTTGACTATTGGTTAGGAAGTCAAAATTCAGCTACCACACTACCATTTGAGCGAATGGATCGGCTAGAGGTTTCTGGAATTCGCAAAGGCAATCAAAGTCAAATCAATACTAGAGTCAAGCTGAAAACTGAACAAACCCGCGCCTCAGACGCACAAGGCTTGCCAGCGTATATCATTGTAGTAGACTTGGGCCGACCGATTTCTATTATTAGTGCCAAGCAAAATCCTGAAGGAACCGTACTCCAATGAGCCAGATTCAATCGCTCCACAAACAAGCAATGGATTTAGCCGAAGCAGCGGCAGTCGCCCGCTTAAGAGGTGCGTTGGAGTTGGCTGCACAATTGACGCGCCAAGCCTTTGAACAAGAAACTCAGGCCGCAGCCTTAATCGCTAGCGCCCTTGATGCTGAACCCACTCGTTCTGTGCTTCACCGCAGCGCAGCATCTTTAGCGATTGAATGTGGCGAATTACGAATGGCAGAACGTCTAATTGCAACTGCGTTATCTGGCAATCCCCCGGCAGAGATTGCTGAAGAACTCAAAGATTTATTCATCCAGATTAACTTGAGCCAATATCTGAAACGTCAAGGAATCCACATCGACATTAAGGAACTGCGAGGACTGGTAAATCAATAGCACTCGTCGAGGGACTAGAAACAGGTTATGGCCTTGAGTTCTTCGATTTGTTGAGAAACATTGTAGCAGTTGCCACGCTACCTGGAAGTTATTTGCGATCGCCCACAAGTGCAGAGATACCTACAGTCATGATATTGTCCGAAGGCGATCGCCCCTAAAATATTTACAAAACTAAATCTGGTATGCGATCTATATCTAGCTGTTAGAATAGATAAACCTGAGCGTTAAAATCGCAAATGTATGACAGCGTTCCTACACACTATGCAATGGAATATCTAACTTTTAGAGAAACCGATCGAGAGGACATACAGGCGATCGTCAATATTCACAATTCTCATGCGCGCGGTCAAAATACGTCGATCGATCGCGGCTTTTTGCTAACACAAATTACTGAAGATGAGATTGTCCAAAGCTTAAATAATTCATGCAGATATTTTGTTGCCGCTAAAACCGATGGGGAAACTCTGGGATTTGTGGCTATATCACAACCCAAAATATCTGATGAAATCTTGGATAAAATTATCTGGAAAGATGATTTTTTTAAGAAAAGAGTCACCAGCGATCGGCATTTTTATCTCGAAAGAGTAGCAACCAAGTTAAATTGGATGGGTAGAGGTGTTGCTCAATTTATGTATAAAGAAATTTATCAAGTTTTTCCAAATTCATTTATTTCGCTGTTTATTGTTTCCCAGCCAATAGCTAATACTCGTTCCCTAATGTTTCACCAAAAACAGGGATTTGAACAAATAGGAACTTTGCAAGTTGACCGATTTCTCGATTTAGAAAATTATGAATGTATTGTGATGTTTAAAGAAACTTGAATTTATCATGAGTGAGTCTCCAAGCAGAAGCCGATCTCAATCCAGCCTAACAGGAATTACCAGAAGCGAGGGACTCGATATAACGCAGTAAAAATATTTTTCCCCAAACAAAAAGCGCCCCTATTTCTAGGAGCGCTTTTTGTTAATCAAAAACTAAAACTTAGCCATTGATAGAAGGAGCAACCAAAGCTACGGGAGTGACTTCACTAGCAGCCAAATCAAGCGGGAAGTTGTGAGCGTTGCGCTCGTGCATTACTTCCATACCCAAGTTAGCGCGGTTGATGACATCAGCCCAAGTATTGATGACACGACCTTGAGAGTCGATAATCGATTGGTTGAAGTTGAAACCGTTCAAGTTGAAAGCCATCGTGGAGATACCCAAAGCGGTAAACCAGATGCCGACTACTGGCCATGCACCTAACAAGAAGTGCAAAGAACGGCTGTTGTTGAAAGAAGCGTATTGGAAAATCAAACGACCGAAGTAGCCGTGGGCTGCAACGATGTTGTAGGTTTCTTCTTCTTGACCGAATTTGTAACCGTAGTTTTGCGATTCGGTTTCGGTTGTTTCACGAACCAAGGAAGATGTTACCAAGGAACCGTGCATGGCGGAGAACAAAGAACCACCGAAGACACCAGCAACTCCCAACATGTGGAACGGGTGCATCAGGATGTTGTGCTCGGCTTGGAACACGATCATGAAGTTGAATGTACCGGAGATACCCAAGGGCATACCGTCAGAGAACGAACCTTGTCCAATTGGGTAGATCAAGAATACTGCGGTGGCTGCTGCAACTGGTGCAGAGTAAGCGACGCAGATCCA